>JAITDS010000132.1 GCA_031282435.1 Spirochaetaceae bacterium | reverse complement strand
TAACCGTTGCGAAGAGTCCTTCCAACATGAGTCTGAGAGTACGGGCGGAAGGCTTATGCCGGTTTGCTACTTTCGCCAGCGTTATAAGCTCTCCGGTCAGCTTATCTTGCAACAGCGCGACCTCCGCCGTTTTCCCGCATACTCCCGCCTTTCCCGTGCAGGCTTTTCCGCCTGCGGTTTGTTCGCATTGATAACAGAACATATTTGTCATTATGAAACCTCCATTGACATCGTTAAATAAATCTTATATTTATAAAGCAGTCAAATCGGTTGTTTTTACAACAGAACAGAGAAATTATTAACGCCGTTTTTTTATTATGGGAGAGAAAATGCAAAAATTTGTACCGGCATTGCTTAACTGCCGCCTTTTTGCCGGCGTCAAAGTCGCGGAGATTGAAAAACTTCTGGATTGTTTTCGCACGCGGGCGCGGAAATTTGAGAAGGACGCTTATATTTTTATGGAAAATGATGAAATATCCACTATGGGTATTGTCATTTCGGGCGCGGTTCATTTGGTACGGGACGACTTCTGGGGAAACAGGGCGATTATAGTCCGTATCGCCGCCGGTGAAATTTTCGCCGAAGCCTTTGCCTGCGGCAAGAGCGGGCGTATACCATTGAGCGCCGTAGCGGTTGAAAGAACCGAAGCGCTTTTTATTCACGCTAAAAAAATAAACTCTGTATGCGCTTCGGCCTGCCCGTTTCATACACGAATTTTAAATAATATGATTGAAGAGCTTGCCGGAAAAAATATAACCCTTATAAATAAAATCCAGCATATAACCCGGCGAAGCACCAGAAAAAAACTTATTTCTTATTTATCCGCGGAGGCGAAGGCGGCGGGCGCTTCCAGCTTCGACATCCCGTTTAACCGCGAGGAATTGGCGGAATTTCTTTCGGTAGACCGAAGCGCCATGTCTTCCGAACTTGGACGCATGAAAACCGCCGGCCTTTTAACATTCAGAAAAAATCATTTTACCTTGTTAAAGAAATAGCGGACTTGTTCGGAATTTGCGGTTTCCCGCTTCCATTTGAAAAACAAAATGCATGGTATTTTGCAAGAACTTTCAAGATAACCGGAGCAGGTTGGCAGGCAGGCCCGTCATATCCTCCAAAAAACAGGCATATTTCCTTACCTTAGCGGGTCTTGATTTTTTTAAGCGTCCGGGTATGTCTTTGCTCAAAAGACAGCATATAAAATTGGGGCGCATTTCCAGCGCTTCGCGCTGGAAACCGGGCTATCCGCTATTATGAAAACGCTCCCGCGTTTTCATACCGCTTCTATCCCTTGCGCTGTGTCTATGATAAAAGCCAAGCGTTTTTTTTTCAACATTTCATGACTTTTTTGTTTTTCTAAAATTCGATTTTATATGCGCCCGCCCTGAAATTACCACGAGTTGTACTAGACGATTATTAAATTTGTGATGTATACTAGGGTACAATTATCCGATAATGTTATAGGTAATTCGAGCCGGTTTCAACAGATGTTTTTTGGAGTTAATTTACGAGCCGGTTAATCATATAAAATGGAGAGGCTCTTATGGCAGAAGTTTTATCTATTATACTTGGCGGAGGGAAAGGCACACGCCTGTTCCCGCTAACACAATCACGAGCGAAACCCGCGGTGCCTTTTGGCGGCAAATACCGGATTATAGACATACCGTTGTCCAATTGTATAAACGCCGGCTTAAAGCAGATATATATACTTACACAGTTTAACTCAGCCTCGCTTCACATCCATTTAGGACACACTTACAGTTTTGACCATTTTTCAAAGGGCTTTGTAGAGGTTCTCGCGGCAGAACAGAGTTTGGAACATTCCGGCTGGTTCGAAGGCACCGCGGACGCGGTACGTAAAAATCTAGTCCATTTTAAAGTACATAGTCCCGATTACTATATTATACTTTCCGGCGACCAGCTTTACCGCATGGATCTAAGGGATATGCTAAAAAAACACTGCGAGTCCGGCGCGGCTATAACTATCGCTTGTACCTCTGTTTCGCGGGAGGATGCCAGTCAGTTGGGCATACTTAAAGCGAATAAACAAAACGTAATCACCGAATTTATGGAAAAACCCGGTCCTACTAGAGATATTTCCGATTTCAAAGCTCCGCCGGAACTTCAAAAAGGCAAAAACGATAGTTATCTTGCGTCTATGGGCATCTATGTTTTTAACGCGGATACCATGCATAAATGCCTTGATAATTCGCTTACGGATTTTGGTAAAGAAATAATTCCGGCGGCTATAAATACGCTTAAAGTAAACGCTTATACGTTTGAAGGTTACTGGGAAGATATTGGAACAATAAGTAGCTTCTACAACGCTAATCTTAATCTTGCCAATATCAAACCCTCGTTTGATATTTATGATGAGGAAAGCCCGATTTATACGCGGATGTACAATTTGCCTCCTTCTAAAATGAATTTTAGCAGCATGAACCAGTCTATAGCGGCGGAAGGTTGTATAATAACTAATTCTTCTATCACTAACGCCATTGTGGGAGTTCGTACCATCATTGAATCAGGAGCTAGTTTGAACGGTGTTGTCTGTATGGGCGCGGACTATTACGAGACGGAGGCGCAGAAACTAGCCAATGCTGAAAACCGTATACCAAACGTCGGCATAGGCAAAGGCGCAATCATTAAGGGCGCGATTATTGATAAAAACGTCCGTATTGGCGAAGGTTGCCGTATCGGCATAGACAATATAAACCGGAGCGATGGCACCTACGAAAATTGTTCAATTATTGACGGCATAATTGTAGTCCCAAAAAACTCTGTCCTTTACCCCGGAACAATCATCTGAACCGCAATCAAAGCGCGTCCAATGTCTTATACCGGCATTCACGCGCAAAATTTGTATTTATTCGCAGTGGGGTCTAATACCCCGCCGCTTGCGGCGGTTCGAGTTGGCAACGCCAAATAAAAAATGGTATTAGACCCCATTGTTCAATAATTTCCTTGCAGAACGAACCACATAAATAATTTCAACGCCTACAAGATACCTCGCGGCTTGCCGCGAGGTGGTTCATTATAGAGACCGCTTGGTATCATGCGGATAAAAAGCCGTACGCCGTAAACTTGCCTGTAGGCAGGTTTACGGCGCGGCGTTTAAAGCCCAAGCAGGTAAGAGTTTAGAAGATTTTCAAGGTATTCCTGTTTACCGCTCGTTAAACCTATATTTCCATATTCCTTAACAAGACCGGCAAGCGCGGGTAGATCAAATTCTCCTTTTTCAAATTTAGCGCCGTCTCCCGAATCGAAGGATGCGTAGCGTTTTTTCACAAAGGCGGGTATCTTACCGTCGTCAAGCATACGTTGAGCTATCACAAGCCCCACGGCAAAGGTATCCATGCCGCCGATATGCGCTTCGAACAAATCGGCGGGATCAACGGAATTACGTCTAATCTTGGAGTCGAAATTGAGTCCGCCTGTCGTAAAACCGCCGGCTTTAAGTATCGCAAACATTGCAAGAGCGGCCTCGTAATAGCTGGACGGGAACTGGTCCGTGTCCCAGCCGTTTATGTAATCACCGCGGTTCGCGTCAACTGAGCCTAACATCCCGGCCGCCGCCGCCGTCTCAAGCTCGTGGGCAAAGTCGTGTCCCGCAAGCTCGGCGTGATTCGCTTCTATGTTAAGGCGGAAGTCTTTATCCAAACCGTAGTAGCGTAAAAAGCCTATCACGGTTTCCGTATCATAGTCGTATTGGTGTTTTGTCGGCTCGCAGGGTTTCGGCTCAATGTAAAATGCTCCTTTGAAGCCTTGTTTGCGAGCATAATCGCGGGCAAGCGTTAAGAAACGGGCAAGATGTTCTTTTTCACGTTTTAAGTCGGTATTAAGAAGGCTCATGTAGCCTTCTCTGCCACCCCAGAATGTGTACCCCTGACCGTTCAACTCTATCGTGGCATCAATAGCGGCCTTTACCTGAGACGCGCCGAGCGCCAACACTTTGAATTCAGGGTTTGTCGCGCCGCCGTTCATAAAACGCGGATTACTGAACAGGTTTGCCGTTCCCCACAAGAGTTTTACACCGGTAGCCTTTTGCCTTTCCTTTGCCTTTGCCGTCCACGCTTGCAAATTCTTTTCACTTTCGGCAGGAGTAGCGCCTTCCGCCACAACATCCCGGTCATGAAAGCAATAGAATTCCGCCCCCATCTTTGTAAAAAATTCAAAAGCGGCATCAAGTTTATGCTCCGCGGCCTCCGCGGCGCTTTTGGAATCCGTAACCCAAGGATGCGGGTGGGTCGCGGCGCCGAACGGATCCGTGCCGTCAGCGCAAAAGCTGTGCCAATAGGCTATGGCAAAGCGCAAGTGATCCTTCATCTTTTTGTTGCCAACCAGCCTTTCCGCATCGTAATACTTAAAAGCAAGAGGATTATCACTCTTGGCTCCCTCGTATTTTATTTTGCCTATACCTGCAAAATACTCTTTGTGTCCGACAAAATAATCTGCCATAAAAACTCCTTAAATTAGCCCTATCCCAATATCCGGCATTATGAAATTCATAATATAGTATACAAAAACCGGAATGGAAATTCAACAGTGTTGTCTGTTCTTCAGTTAATACGCAATAGAAATGACTGTCAAGACGCAATAGAAACAGGGCGCGCGCCATGCACAAAACAATCCACATGAGCTAATTCTTTGTCTTGTAAGAAATTATAAATTGATATGCGCCCGCGCTACCAATAGAAATGCCCCCTGTTTTAGCGCAATGGAAATGTCCTCCTCCCCTTTAAGAGGCAAGACTTAGAGCATTACCAAATTATTATGGCAGTAGATATACGGCAATATTGTACAAGGCATGGCTTAGAGCTATGCAATTTAACGATTTTTTACGTTCAAAGAGAAAAGATAGAACTATGCCGGACAGAAAAGCGTCCGCCATACCCCAAAAACCTTCCCATAAATGACAGGCGGCAAAAAGTATAGCGGAAACGACAACGGCGCATAATTTCTTTATACCTGACAAGAGCATACGGCGGTAGAAAAAAACACGAAAAAAACTCTCCTCTAAATATGCGGCGCAGACGCAGTATAATATCATTATCAAAATGGTAAACAAGCCCTTCGGCGCTTCTATCAGAGTAAAATTAGCCCCAAACCATCCGGGATCCGGTAATAAGTTTTCTATAAAGACTATAAAAGCACCTATTAAAAGCAATATTGCCGTGCCGAAAAGCACATAGAGAAAAAAATTAAGTTTGGATATAAAAAGACTGTTCAAACGGGGACTTTGTTTTAACGGTAAATCCGGTGTATCCTGAAAAGAAAAATAGAGGACAACGGCCAAAGCGGGAATATAAAACACAAACACTTGGAAAAGCGACTCGTATGCCGAAAATAACATATCGGGCGCTGTAAAAGTGTCGGATAAAATCTGTAACGAACTGGCATCAGGGGAAAAAAGTAAAATATATAGCATAAGCGGCATAAACAAGGGGTGTTTAAACAAATTGTCAAAAAAATTATACACGCTTCAGTTTAACAATTTATTATCAAATGAACCAGCGGGAGCGGCTTGATGTCGGTAATTATCGCGCTTATTATAGCATCCGGCATAGGGGCAGCTTTTTTTATTATTAAAAGGAATAAAACCGGCGGCGGCGTTTCATGGGTGCAGTTTTATACAAAAGGTAAAGAAGCCGGTTTTAGCGACACGGACATAAAACTGCTAAAAGAATTGGCTCAACATTCCGGCATTGAACATCCGGCGGCGCTTTTTTGGTCGCAGGTACAGATAGATGAGTGCATAAAAAAATTTATTCAAGAAATAAAACAAAATCAGACAGAATTTCTGCCGGAAAACCAAGAATTTCTCGCAAAATTGTACGATTTCCGAAAAAAAATGGAAATGGATAGGCCTATTTATAAAAACGGAATCAGCAGCAGCCGTAATATTGATGAACTTCAAACCGTACAGGTTGTAGCCCTAAATGTAGGGGCATTTAAATCAAAAATTATAATTAATAGAACCGATTATATTAGTATCGAGCGCCCGGATAGTTTAGATATCCCGCAAAATTTTTCATGGAAAGGGAAGCATCTATTATTATATTTTTGGAGAAAAAACGATGCCGGATATTGCTTTGAGACCAACGTCATTGATGAAATAAACGCCAACAATCCGCCGTTGCTTAAGCTTGATCATTCTGATAAGTTATTGCGTACACAAAGCAGAAAATCCCTGCGGGTCAAAACGCACAGAATAGCAATGCTTTACAGAGTCGAAGATAAACCTTCCACTACGAAACCTGAAATAATGCCCGGCATAAAATGCTATTTGGAGGACATATCGGATTCCGGTTGCGCACTTATGGCGGGAGGCACGGCTTCCGCCGGTTTACGCATAATAGTTCAGTTCGTCATCGACAATACGGCTCTTTCAATCAGCGGAATAGTACGCAACGTTGAATATGACGAAAAAAAAAATACGTCTCTATTGCATATTGAGTCCGATCTTATACCGGTTAGCGTAAAAAACAAGATTTTTAGCGTTATGTTTGGTATGGTAAGTGACAATGCTGACGTTGTCCCGCTTGGAAGCGGCAGTAAAACTACCCGGCAGGCAATTCCTGAGCCGCCTGGTTCCACTGTAAAATCAGAGCCGGTTAGGTCCGGCGCAAATAACATTAGTGATGAACATCAAAATAAATTTGAAAAATATGACGATAGTCATGATTTAGACTTTTTTAACTGGGAGACTCAAAGCGGGAGTGAAGATGGAGAGAAATAGTATACATGAATAACTTAAACGATAAATTTCTCTCCGCGGTTTTTGCAATAAAACCGCCTTTTTTTGCGTTTGCCGGTACTGCCGCGGCATACTACGGCTTTGCTCCGGCATACTCCTCGAACAACGCCTTACGGATTATTTTTCCGTTTGCGCTTACACTTACCGCGTTGCTGAGCCTTTTGCGAGTCTTGGACTTGCATTTTAGGTCTAATCCGGAAGCGCCCGTTCTAGGATACCGTTTCAAGCAAGCGTATATAGCCGGTATTTTTTTTACGTTAGGCTTTGCGTTGGGCATTGCCGGACGTGGGGCGGCTAATAATTACTCGCGTGTATTTTTAGGTTTGGAAAATGATAATATTATTGCGATAAGCGGAAAATTGTATGACGACCCGAGAAATACGGCGTCAGGGCGCGGTATGGCCTCTCTTAAGCTAAGCGCATCGCACGGGAAAAAAGGATTGCGTACTTCAGCGCGAGGAAATGTTCCGGTGTTCTTTCCCGAAGGCAGTATCCCGCGCCTTAAAGAATTCGGCAGAGGTAGTGAAATTTATATTGAAGGTAGTTTTGCGAATACCTCGTCAAGCTATAGCAAACCCCCGCTTTTCCGGGCAAAATCTGTTCACATTACCCGTCCCGCTTCCCGCTTTGACCAGTGGCGTACAAGAATACGGCTTGCTCTAATAGCGGCCTTTCCGCAGTCCGAGAATTGGGGGGGACTTGCGCTCGCGCTGCTGCTTGGTATAAGGGACAATCTTGATAGCGAATTATCGGAACAATATAGCAATGCGGGGTCTTCATACATACTGGCATTATCAGGGATGCACCTTGCGATAGTCTCATCCATTCTGGCATTCTTCCTAAAAAGACCGTTAGGTTTGAAAACCGCAGCCTTAGTAGGAACAATTTTTATCTTAGTGTATGTTTTTTTAGTCGGAGTATTGCCCTCACTTGTTCGTGCGGCGATAATGTATGTTTTAGGAGCCACTGCAATAATTTTTGCCCTGCCGTCAAGCGCCGCTTTAACACTAGGGTATTCATTTATTATTCAGATAATTATGCATCCGGATTCTGGCGGCACGATTTCATTCATTTTGTCGTATCTTGCCCTTGCCGGTATCTTAAGTTTGGGGCAGGGAATAGCGTTGTTGTTCCGAGGCCGTTTGCCGGAGTTTATAGGGTCTTCCCTTTCCGCTTCGCTAGGAGCCTTCATCGCCACAATGGGAGTCTGCGCGGTATTTTTCGGGTCACTGTCCCCTATAGGAATAGTGGCGGGACTCATACTGGTGCCTCTTACCACAATATTTATGATAGGCTCTATCGCTTATCTGACTTTGCATTTTCTACCTTTCTTTCCGTATATTATAGGGAAAGGTCTTGCTATTTTATACACAACGCTTGAAATAACGGCAAAGACCGCGGGTCGTTTCCCGCAGATTTCAATTTCTAATGTTACATTTTATACCGTAAGCTCAATAATACTTTCAGTGGCCACAATTATTGTATGTAAAATAATACATGAAAAGAGAATATATCTTGAAAGATTTGCCTAACTATGACTCGCCTTCCGCAATAAGCGCTTTTCTGGAAGAGCGGGGACTCAAGGCTCTAAAAAAATTTGGTCAGAATTTTTTAATACAACGCCGGGCGCGTGAAAAACTGGTAGCATCTTTAGCCATGCCTAAAGGTGCTACTGTCTGGGAGATAGGAGCGGGACTCGGCGCGATGACGGATGAATTACTCAAATGTGGCGCTCATGTAAAAGCCTTCGAGATTGACCGTGGTTTCTGTTCAATATTGGAAGAATTATTTTCGCAGTCAAAAAATTTTTTAATTGTGAAAGGCGATGTGCTGGAAACATGGAAAGGGGAGGGGAGGGCGGAATTTCTTTTAGGAAATCTGCCGTATTGTATAGGGGCGCGTATTATAGGCGATTTTATAGAGAATGGCGTTTTTTTTAAACGCATGACTTTAACGGTTCAGCGTGAGGTCGCGCGCCGTATGACCGCAAAACCAGCCTCGCGGGATTATTCTTCTTTTTCTGTCCTTTGTTCATCCGTTTACAATGTAAAATCTGTCGCAATTTTGAAAGGAGAATGTTTTTATCCTGTCCCGAATGTCGAATCGGAAGGGGTTTGTCTTGAACTTAAAGATGCGGCCTGCCGTAAAGGGTACACGCCGTTTTTTTACCGCGTTGTGCGGGCTTTATTTGCCGCCCGTCGCAAAACAGTAAGAAACAACTTGCTTGCTTTCATTAAAACGCGGCAACAGGCGGACGGCGTCCCGCCGGAAATACGTTGCGATACGTTGCTTAAAACAGCCGGCATACCCGCAACGGAACGCGCCGAGAACCTGAGTTGCGAAGATTTTTTACGCATTGTAAACGCGATTCAGGAGTAGCTAGTACTTCTGTTCTTCCGCATCTTTGCCGGAAACATCCGTGTTGTCAAAATTTGCCATATTAAGAGCGCAAGAAACTCCAAGTCCAATAATAAAACCGCCGATTACCGCGCCGGTACCTTCTCCTAGGTGCATTTCCAGGTTTACAACAGGGTTAAGACCCATAGTCGATAACACGGTTTTGTGTCCCGCGACTTTTGAAAGATGACCGGCAAACAGGTATTCCGTAATTTTCGGATTTATCATATACGCCATATATGCCGCTGACGTTACCGGAAAACCATCGAGTACACAGCCTATTCCACGACCTTCAAGTCCCAGTATGAAACCTGTCATCATGGCAAGGTCGGGAGCACCGACTTCTTGTAGTATGGAATAAGCGTTTTTTACCGGACGCCGTTTGGCTACGCCTTCTTTTATGACGCGCTTTTTGTGTGTAAGCTGTTCATTGCTTATGCCTGTGCCACGGTCGATAATTGAATCGGCTTCCATGCCGGCGGCTATTAAGAGCGCGGCGGCGGTACTGGTATTCCCTATGCCAAGATCGCCAATTGCCACCATACTATAGCCTTGTTTTTCAGCATCGTCTGCCAATTCTTTACCCTTATTGATTGAGGCCTCGACTTCCTCTTCTGTCATAGCGCTTTCTTTGTAAAAATTCTTGCTGCCATGGTTGATTTTCGCGCGTATTAAGCGGTTTTTTGCGTTTAACACATTATCCGGCGGAAAATCTACCGCAATGCCGCAGTCAATAACATTTACATCCCAAGCGGTAGCATCCGCAAGCGCGTTTATGCCGGCTCCGCCGGTAAGCATATTCATAGCCATCTGAAAGCTGACTTCTTTTGGATAAAGCGATACGCCTTCCTCCGCAATTCCGTGGTCGCCCCCAAAGACATATACGCCTTTTTTTTCAATTTTTGGCGGAATTTTGCCTTGTATCTGCGCCATTTTAATGCAATAATCTTCGAGCTTGCCCAAGCTTCCACGCGGTTTTGTGAGGTTGTCCAAATACGCTTGCATAATATCGCGTATATTTTTGCCGTCCATCTTTTACGCTCCTTTTTCGATACCGAGAGCGCGCGCCCTGCGGCAAAGAGGTTCATTTTGAGTATATTATGCGCCGTTTATTTGTGTCACGCAAGCCGTCCGCCGGAGCAGGGCGGGAGCATATAAAAAACGAAAGAGAAACTGGATAATAGTCATAGACGGGGAAACCGGACGGCATGGTCTAATGAATATATTGAACGCTTGCTATTTCAATCTTCTTTCGCCTCTAGTTCAGGATAATTTATACGCGTCCGCCCTGACTTTTTAACAGCAATTCCGATTCCAAATATGAAAAACCTCCCTACGTTTATCAAACATACGCTTTTAGGCCGCGCAAGCGATTGTAGGGGTGCGAAGCAGACACGACGCCCCGTAGGGGCGGTGTGGCCGGAGCGACAGCGGAGCCCCGAAAAGCGCGGTTTTTGCGCCGCTAAAGCGGCGTAAAAATGCGCCCAAAATGAAAAAAATACCGCTAATACACCGTTGAAACCATGTAAAACTTTGAATTTTCCCGAAAACGGAATCGTTGACTTTTTAATACGTTGACTTTTTAACACCAAGAGGTTCTAATAAACTGTATGCCTTTACGAAGCGCACACTCTTACCATGTTCACTATAACCACAAGCGGCGAAATCTACGCGCGCTGGTCATGTTTGCGATTGTGTTATGCGTTGTTTCGGCGGCGCTCATGTTTTTAATAACGGCGCTGAATCACTCGGTAAAGAAGTACAAGGATTTAACGCAGCTTTGGAGGAACGGGGAATATAGAGAAGTATACGATGAAAGCGAGAGGCAGCTTATCGAAAAGCCAATGGATTTTTTTCTGCTGTCGTTGCGCGGTTACTCAGCCTATCAGCTTGCTATTGCCCAGATAAACAATCAAGATATGCAAAATTATGATGATGAATGTATAGCGGCCCTGCGTAAAGCGCTTTTGCGGAAAGAAGGCGGGCGTAACGGACGGGTACGCTATGTTCTCGGTAAAGCCTACTTTGTCAAAGGGCCGGATTACGCGAATCTGGCGGTTAAGTATCTTGAAGAGGCGGTTTCGTTCTCATACCGCGCGGACGATATTCCGGAATACTTAGGACTTGCATACGCGGAATTGGGCGATTATAGAAAAAGCGTTGAATCTTTTTCCCAAGCGCTTGTGCCTGTGGATAAAGAAAAGTCCGACACCCCCCCTTCCGATATTCTGCTGCTTGCTATTGCCCGCTCGTATCTTGAGCTTGACGAGCCTGATAACTCGCGCGCTTATCTTATACAGTGCCTTGAAACCTCGAAAGATTTCTCGGTGATAGCTTCGGCAAGACTTCTTTTAGGTAAAGTTTTGTTGAAAAAAGGCGATACTGAAGGCGCGGAGCAGCAGTATTTAAGTATTTTGAGAGAGGGTGGGGAACAACCGGACGCTCGTTACGAGTTGGGCGTCCTATACGCGGCGCGTGGAGAAAACACGAAGGCGCGCGCCGAATGGCGAAAGGTTTTGCGGCTAGATCCGGCATACGCTCCGGCTATAGCGCGGCTTACTATGTAATCTCATCGGAGGTAGAATGTTTGGTTTTATATCATCGGATATTGGCATAGATTTGGGTACTTGTAATACGCTTATTTATATACGCGGAAAAGGTATTGTTGTTAATGAACCCTCAGTTGTCGCGGTAGAACGCGGGACTAAAAAAGTAATGGCCGTAGGGCATGACGCTAAGCGTATGCTTTGGAAAACGCCGGAAAATATAATAGCTATCCGCCCAATGCGGGACGGGGTAATCGCCGACCTTGAATCTACGGAAAAAATGATACGGTATTTTCTTTCTAAAGCGTTGCCGCATCATTTTCGGTTAATCAAACCGCGCATGATAATAGGTATTCCTTCCTGCATTACCGAAGTTGAACGGCGGGCTGTCGAAGAGTGCGCGTACAAAGGCGGAGCGCGGGATGTTATGGTAATTGAGGAAAGCCGCGCCGCCGCTATTGGGGCCAACATTCCCATATTTGAGCCGGCTGGACACATGATTTGCGATATAGGCGGAGGAACTACGGAAATATCCGTTATATCGCTGGGCGGCATGGTTGTAAGCAACGCGATACGTTTGGGCGGCGACGAGTTTGATGAAGCGATAGTTAAACACGTCCGCAGCGTACACAATTTAATAATAGGCGAACAGATGGCGGAAAAACTTAAAATAGAAATAGGCAACGCTTCGCCGGATAAAACGATAGAAAAAGTTGAAATAAAAGGCGGCGATGCCATTACCGGTCTTCCGCGCCGTCTTGAAATAGATTCCATTGAGGTCAGCGAGGCTTTGCAAGATCCTGTTAATCAAATTATTGACGAAGTTAAAAAAACTCTTGGTCAGACCCCGCCCGAACTGGCGGCGGACATCGTTGATCAGGGGATAGTCATGACCGGCGGGGGCTCGCTGCTTAAAGGTCTGCCGAAACTCATTTCGAAAGAAACAAATGTTCCGGTAATACTCGCGGAAAACCCGCTTGAGTGCGTAGCTTTAGGCGCCGGAAAATATTTTGACAATGTAAATGGTTTTGATACGGCGCGCAACATTTACGACAGCATTAACAGATAATGCCAAGATCCAGCAGTAAACAAAAAAAGCGTATAAGCGCCGACGTTTATGTTTTTGCCGCGCTTATGTTAGTTTCTTTTTCTTTACTGTTATTTTCTACACGCAGTTTTGTAATCAACATTAGGGATACGGGCTTGTCCCTGTTTTCCGGCGTACGCGGAACGGTTTACGCCGTTTCTTCCGCCGTGTCGCGCACCGTGCTTTCCGCCAAAGAATTGATTGCGTTACGAAGAGAATACAACAAATTGCTGGAACGTATTACCCGTTATGAACACCTTGAACGCGGCGCCGCTGAAATACGCGCGGAAAACAACCGGCTACGCGAACAGTTAGATTTTTCAAAGAATCTGTCATACAAATATATAGCGGTGGAAGTTTCCGGACGCGATCCTGATAATATTTTTTCGGCTTTTGTAATCAATAAAGGAAAGCGGCACGGGATTGAAAACAATATGCCGGTAATCGCCTTTCAGGACGGAATGCAGGCGCTGGCCGGAAAAGTAATACAGACGGGACAATTGGAAAGTCTTGTAATGCCTCTGTACGACCAAAGATGTTTTGTGTCCGCCCGCCTTGCGCACGAGCGTTATGACGGGATTGTAGAAGGGCAGGGGAGTCCGGCGCACCCGTTACTCATGCGCTCAATTACAAAAAGAGCGCGGGATGATGTAAATACCGGAGATATTGTAGTTACAAGCGGCATGGGCGGCGTGTATCCTGCCGGCATAATAATTGGCAGAGTTAGTAAAATTCTATTTCTGGAATATGAAACTTCAATAGAATTGGAGCTTGAAAGCGCTATAGATTTTTCACGGCTTGAATATGTTTTTGCTATCGAAGGGAAAAGCGAATGACTAAGACTATAATATGGACGACCTTATTCATAGCAGCCGCCGGAATTTTACAATCAACCCTGCTTTCGCCGCTTTCTATATATTTCTACGCAAAGCCGGATATAGCTTTGGATATTTTAGTATTTTCCGCTTACATGAACGGAATGATGACGGGGCAGCTTTCGGGCTTTTTTTCGGGTCTATTGCTGGATTTCTTATCTAACGCGCCGTTAGGCCTCAATCTTTTTGTGCGCTCCGTAATAGGGGCGTTGACCGGAGTTTTGAACGGGGCGTTCTTCCTTGACAATCTAATCCTGCCTGCCGCCCTATGCGCGGGCGCAACTTTGTTAAAGGCGGGTCTGCTATTGTTGCTTAATTTTCTGTTTGCCGGAGCCATCCCCGCCTATTCGTTCAACACTCCTGTTTTATGGGTAGAACTTGCCATGAACGCGGTTTTAGCCCCCCTAATTTTTGGCTTGCTAAAAATGTTCAACAAATTTATCCAAAAAAGAAAATAGCCCACCCTTCCTTTTTAGTATCCGCGATGCTGAAAAAGCGGGAGGGTCGCTATGGGCGGGATACTATGTTAATCATAAAGAGCGGGCAGACAGCGGCTAAGGTCAAGGCGGCCGCTTTAATGGCGGCGGGCGGCAGACTTAGGGAGGTAACGCCCTTTCCTTGTTGAAGGCAAGGCAGGAAGTCTGCCGGCGGGCCGGGGGGTGGCGGAATACCGCCTAAGCCCGCTTGCGGGCGGCGCGGGATGTAGACAGGGGGGCGCGTAACGGCAGGGGCGGTTTGCGCCGCAATGCCGGAAATAGCGCCCCCCTTTTAATTGCCTGCGGATTTAACGGATTGGAAAATGATAGAAATAGGGTTGGCTGACGGCGGCTAAAGTCAATGTCCTTTTTACATTGAACCAGAACCGGCCGGCGGTGGGGTTCAATATTTTTTGAATATTTGTATAATAGGGGAGAGTGGAGGCTCTTGTACTGATGGATAGAAACACGTTGATAAAATATGCTGAAGAATATCTTGAAAAAGAAAAAAACGTTCATTTCAAGACTGAGATAGAGAAACTGCTTGCCGCGAAAGATTGGGACGAGCTGTTGGACCGCTTTTATTGCAAGCTGGAGTTTGGCACAGGCGGACTACGAGGCGTAATGGGCGGCGGGTACAACCGCATGAATACTTTTGTAGTAAGTTCCGCCACACAGGGGCTCGCGAATTACGTTATTAAAGCGTTCCCGGACAAAGCCCGCGCCGGAACTCTTTCGGCGGTTATAGCGTACGATTCGCGGCATTTTTCAGCGGAATTTGCGGAGGCCGCCGCGCTGATACTAGCGGCAAACGGTATTAAAACATATTTGTTTTCATCAATGCGCCCCACGCCGGAGCTTTCCTATGCCATCCGTTTCCTGAAAGCGGATACGGGAATAGTGATAACTGCCAGCCATAACCCCGCTCAGTACAACGGTTATAAAGCCTACTGGAATGACGGTTCACAGGTAATAGAGCCGCACGATACAGGTATAATTGACGAGGTAAACGCCGTCAAAGAAATTAAAGAGATAGACAGGCAATCCGCCCTGGATAAAGGGCTTCTTAAAATAATCGATAAAGAGATAGACGAACCTTTTGAAGCGATGATACGAGGTCATATGTTTAGACCGGAACTAATAAAACAGCACGCCAAAGAAGTTAAAATTGTCTACACTCCGCTGCACGGAACCGGCGCGCTCCATGTTGAAGGCGTACTGGGCAGTTTAGGGCTCAAAGTTATTACCGTACCGGAACAACGCGAAGGAAACGGCGATTTTCCTACGGTCGTACTGCCGAACCCGGAAGAGGCCGCCGCGTTGAAAATGGCGATAGACCTTGGTAAAAAAGAAAACGCAAGTTTGGTAATGGCTACCGACCCGGACGCGGACCGTTTTGGTATAGCGCTTCCCGCGAAAAGCGGAGGAGATTTTGTGCTTGTTACCGGAAATCAGCTTGGATCTTTAATCGCGGATTATATATTTCTTTCGCTGAAAGAATTTGGCAAAACGCCGCCCAAACCCGCGATGGTAAATACTATAGTAACAACCGGAATGCAGGCGCGGGTCGCAAAACTTTACGGCGCGGACTGTATTGAATGTTTAACCGGTTTCAAATGGATAGCCGATGTAATGAGGCGGAGCGAGACCGGCGATATTGACAATACGATAGTTTTTGGCTGTGAAGAAAGCTACGGTTATCTTATTGAAAACGAAGTGCGCGATAAAGACGGAATCTCGGCGGCGGCAATTACAACCGAAATGTTGATATACTGGAAAACGCAGGGGAAAACTCTGCTTGACAGGCTCAACGAATTGTATGAAAAATGTGGTTTTTGGCAGGAAACGGGCGTATCAAAGTATTTTGAAGGACCGGAAGGGCAAAAAACCATGGACGGTATTATGACGCGCTGCCGTGAAAAACCGCCGGCAAAGCTTGGGGGAATAGAAGTTGAGCAGATACGCGATATTGAAAATTCTGTAACGATATACCCGCACGACCCTAAACGCCGCGAAAAAATCAATCTGCCTAAAAGCAACGTACTACAATTCCGGCTGGCGGACGGCACCCTAGTCAGTGCGCGTCCGAGCGGTACGGAGCCTAAAATAAAATTTTACGCAAGTTGTCACTCCCCCATAGGAGAGGGCGGGCTTAACGCGGCAAGATTGGAGGCGCAGAAAAAACTTGACGCTATCAAAAGCGATATTAAAGAAATGATCGGGGATTAACGATGAAAAACGGCGAAAATGGTGAAAGCGCCGGCAAATCCGCAGGCGCTTTCGCGCGCTTGCCTTCTTTCGGCGGGGAGCTTCATTGCCGCGGGTACGGCGCAAACAGAGTTTCCGGCGTAAATGCGTCCCGTAAAGCTAAGTATGTGTCCCGCAGGGTAAACCGGCCTTGCGGCGCGGACCCGGCCCCGGACTTGGCTAAAGGCGTGGACTTGTTTCACGGCGTCAGGTACGCGCTTTTACTGTTAATCTGCGGGGTTTCGCTGTTTTCGTGTACAACCCAGCAGATTGCCATGAGGTCCAGTCCTGAATTTGTGGCTTCTATGCTGCCCGGCATCATAAAAAAAAACGAAGCCAAGCTGAAAAAAAATCCTGACAGCCAAAAACTTATTCTTGAAACCGGCTCGTACTATGTGATGGACGCAAACGCCTTTGTGCAAGGTCCCGCTTCAATGCTGCCGCCGGAAAAGTACGCCGAGCGAGAGGCTGAGTATAAAAAGGCAAGGTTGATGTATCTGCGCGGGGCGGAGATACTGGAAGACGGGCTGGAACGCCGGCATCCCGGCGTTATTGCCGCGGCGCGGGAGGGAGAGACGGATGTTTTTAAAAGTCTTACAAAAGACGATGTGCCGTATATTTACTGGCTTACGGCGGCGGTTCTTTCAGCGTTCAGTCTTGACCCTATGGACCTTTCTACCGGAATGAAAGTCGGCGAAGTTTCAAGACTGATACAGTACGCATATATCCTAGATCCTGATTTTAACAACGGCGCGTTGGATGACTTTTTTATTTTATATTACGCATCGCTGCCGCCCTCTATGGGCGGTGATTTGGCGCTTGCGAAAGAACATTACAAGCGCGCTCTCGAAAAAACGCGCTTCCTTTCCGCAAGTCCCTATGTTTCGTGGGCGCAGGCGGCCTGTATTCCGGCTCAAAATTTTCAAGATTTTAAATATAATTTGAATAAGGCGTTGAGTATCAACGTTAATAAAGATATGTCAAATAAACTTCTTAATGTGCTGGCACAGCGTAAAGCCCGTTATCTTTTGGATAACGCGGATATTTATTTTATTGATACTAATGATACCGTCAATATTGATAATATTGACGATACCGGTGCTGCCTGCGGCGGCACGGAAGACAATTGAGGTGATAAACCATGAAAAAAACTTTATTTTTGCTGATAGCGGCGTTTTGTTTTTTATTCTCGCCTGTGATTTCGCATTTGGCGGCCCAGAAAAAAACCGTAACGATTAAGCTTGCTTCGCTTGCGCCGGAAAATACTCCTTGGGGCGCGGCGCTTAACAAGATGGCTGCCGACTGGAGCGCCGCGACGGGCGGGGCGGTAAAGCTTGTTGTATATCATAACGGCGTGGCTGGGGGGGAATCGGATGTTTTACGCAAGCTGCGTCTTAACCAGATACAGGCCGCTGTTTTTACCTCAGCCGGCATGAATCTTATATCGCCGGATATTATAACGCTTAGCTGTCCTTTCCTGATAAGAACCGATTATGAGCTTGATGTGGTTCTTGGTAAACTGCGCACGAAATTAGAGGACGGAATAAATAAAGCGGGTTTTGTTACGCTGGCTTGGTCGAAAGTGGGCTGGGTTAGGTTTTTTTCGCGTAAGCCGGTGTATGTTCCGGCGGACATGAAAAAACAAAAACTTGCCGTGGGGAACGATATGCCTTCTTTGAACGATGCTTTTAGAACTATGGGTTACCAGCTTGTTGAGACTAATTTGAGTGACGTGCTTGTGTCCCTTAACAGCGGTTCGATTGACGCCGTATTTCAAAGTCCGGTAAACGCGGCAGTATCCCAAGTGTTTGGTATAGCGAAAAATATGTCCACGTTGCGTATCGCGCCGTTCATGGGCGCTATAGTTATGAACCGCGCGGCATGGCGCAGCATACCAAATGAGTACAAAGGTACTCTCATGAATATTGGCCGTGAAATAGAAAATCAAAATGATGAGAATGTAAGGAAAATGGAAGACGATGCCGTGGAAGCTATGCTTAAAAACGGTCTTATAATTAATGAATGTACGCCTGATCAGGAGCAGGAATGGATTAATGATGTAAACCGCGTGATGCCGCAGCTTTTGGGTAAAACATTTAATAAAGAAATTTACGATGATATACAGAGTGTATTAGAACAGATTAGGAACTGAAATTCCAATGCGAAAAATAGAAAAATGTATTGGCTTTGTTGAAAGTGGTATATGCAACGCCGCGCTGGCTCTGATTGCGCTGTGTTTGTTTGTGAACGCTTTGTTGCGTCTTGTGTTTCATACTACACTGAACAGCGCCGCTTTTTTTACCACGCATTTACTTCTTGTTACCGCTTTATTTTCCGCGATGATCGCTACAAAAAATGAAAATCATCTTTCTATCGGCATTATTCAATATATAAAAAGTCAAAAAGTAAGAACGTTTCTTGCCGTTGTAACCGGATTTATTTCCACGTTTATCAGTGTTATTCTGGCATTTTGTTCGGCGGATTTTATTAAGATAGGGCTTAACCCGCCGAATAAAATATTTATTTTTTCCGACCGTTTTTTTGCCTATGCAATGCCGCTTGCGTTTACCGTAATGACTTTCAGGTTTGCGCGTCTTATACCGCTCCGTGGTAAAGCGCGGCTAATCGTTATAGCGCCGGTTCTGCTTGGTATCGCGGCTTCTACTCCGCTTATATTCAAATTTATTTGGGAATTTAACCTTCCGGATTTTGCGTGGGGCGTGAGTGATTTTTTTATTAACTTTTCATCGGCGGTAAGAACTCCCGCCGTCATATTAATAATTATGGCGGCTTTCGCGGGCGCTCCGTTATTTATCATAATTTCCGCTATTTCACTCCTGTTGATTCAAAGTTCAGGCGGTGAAATTGATGTTGTATCGAATCAGATTTATACCGCGCTTACTCAGAATAATATAATCGCGATTCCGCTGTTTACATTGATAGGTTTTTTTCTTTCGGAAAGCAGGGCGGGGGAGCGGCTCGTAGAAACATTTCGCAGTATATTCTGCCCTGTCCCCGGTGGTATGATCGCGGCAACCGTATTGATATGCGCGTTTTTTACATCGTTTACCGGCGCTTCCGGCGTAACAATTCTTGCGCTGGGCGGCATACTTTATACTGTTCTTTCCGGTAAAAACGGCGATAAAAACGGAGAATTGAATAATGATTCAAAATATACAAGCGCTTTTTCTATAGGGCTTTTAACTTCCTGCGGCAGTATCGGGTTGCTTTTTCCGCCTTCGCTTCCGCTGATACTTGTCGGCACGACGATGCAGACTAATATCCTGCAACTATTCGCGGCGGGCATAATTCCGGGTTTATTGCTTTCAATTTCTATGATACTGTTCGGTATAATAATTTCATTAAAAACGAAGCTGCCTTTGGAAAGATTCAGCGTAAGACGCGCCGCCGGGGCGTTAAAAAAATCTTTTCTTGAAATAATGTTGCCGTTTCTGCTGATTGCCGGATATTTTTCCGGAATACTTTCGCTTGTGGAAATTGGCGCGGCGGCTCTTGTTTATATTTTTATTGTAGAAGTTTTTATATTCCGCGATATAGCTCTGCGTGATGTAGGTAAGGTTTTTGCGAAAGCCGCGCCGATAACAGGCGGTATACTTGCCATACTTGCCGTTTCACAGGCTCTTTCATACTACATTATTGATACGCAGGCGCCTGAGAATTTTGCGCGTTGGGCGCAGACCGCCATTAAATCGAAATGGCTGTTTCTTCTGATATTAAATTTAATGCTGCTTATCGCGGGATGTCTTATCGATATTTTCTCGGCAATACTGATACTGCTTCCGCTGATTGTTCCGCTTGCGGATGTTTTCGGCATAAATCATATACATCTTGGTATGATATTTTTGATAAATATGGAAGCGGGATTTTTGACGCCTCCTGTAGGGCTTAATCTTTTTTTAGCAAGCTATTGTTTCAAAAAACCGTTTATACAAATATGCCGTTATGTCGCTCCGTTCCTACTGATACAGCTTATTGTGCTTTTATTGATTACTTATGTCCCTCAAATTTCATTGGTCTTCGCAAATTTGTTTTAGCCCGCCGGCGGGTTTCCTCATTTGCTTTCGGTAAACAAGAGGGCGCTAACTCCCGCTGGTCAGCCGGTTTACAACCGGTAGTTGTCCTTCCAAACTCGCCAAAGCGCCCGCGCGTTAAGCGCGGGTATCGGACTTCAGAAGATAACGCACTTTTCAAGTAAACGTAGGGCAGAAACCTACTGATATACCTATTAGAGGCGGCGGAATTGGATAATGTAGTCCACGAAAGAAATGTACGAGGCGGCGGCACAGAGGCAAAATAGAATAGTAAGAACGGGTTTTAGAACGATTGCATGAACAAAACCCGCGGCAGATAAAATATTGAGAATGAGAGTGCAGAATACAGATAATATGTACAAGACCGTTTTGAATTTGCCTCCCATACGCGCCGCAACCGCTATACCCTTTTTTATTGAAAGCATACGCAGAAATAACATAAGAAACTCACGATAAAGGATAAGAATAAAAATTAAAGCCGGCATTAAACCATATAAAGTAAAACATAAAAAAATGTTTATATGAAGAAAAGCGTCCGAAAAAGGATCCAGCAACTTTCCTGTATCACTGACCTGATTAAATTTGCGAGCAAAAAAACCGTCAAGAAAGTCCGTAAACTCTACAAAAACCAGCGCTACCAATAAACAAATCAAAACAACAACCGCATATTCGTCAAGGCTATGTGCCAAAGAATAGACGATAAAAAAAACAGGCGCAAAAAATATCCGCACACACGATAATTTATTTGAAAGAAACATTAAGCCTCCGTTTAACTCTATTAAATAACGGTTCACGTACATTTGTCTATAAGACCAGGGGACTTGTAACAAATTTTGTGTAAACGGTAAATCATAAAGGGACTCTGTCTTCCCCGTAAATGATTGCGAATTGATTGAGGGCAGCCCCCAATCAATTCGCCCCGCCCCCCATACCGGTGGTGGTTTGGTCCACCGATAACAAAGGTGCCGGGTAGTTACCAATAATTTCAGGACATAACCAGAAGATGCACATGATGGTGGCCGGCAACCAGTGTGTCATAGGGTTTATCCTGTCCGTAGGGGAGGCTTCCGACACCGGCAAGGGTCGGCTCCTCAAAAAAAAACGGCTTTAGAACAGCTTGGAGTTGGAGTAGATATTTCAAAGCGTATAAAAGCGGATTTTGAAGTTCTTCCGTTACGCCGGGGAGTTGAACGGACTTTTAGTCGGGCAAATCGCAGGTTATCAAAGGATTATGAGATTAAAACAGAGTATGAGGAAAATATGTTTATGATTTCGTATGGCGCAATGCGCGGACTGGCGGCTGGCGGCTGATGTTTGCTATAATATGTAGCAATGCAAGCCGTTTTGTGCCGTTCCGTAGCTCTGTATATATTTTTCTATCAAATTCATCTGATAGCCGCCAACCTTTCCGACACGCCGGTATTTATTGCGGCCATACTTGGAGCTTTCGCGAGCGCCTTCATACTTTACCTACGCTATGCGGGACGCTTGGCCGCCAGAACAGTCAGCGGAAAAACTTCCTTCATCCCGTATATAATAAGTTTATTTCTGATACCAATAGTAGTACGGTTGTTTATAGCAATCCCGCGTATTTTGTGCGGAGATACAGACGTAAACAAAATAATACTGTTAGATTCACTGCTGTTGAATTATGACCGTAACGCATTTGTTACGACAGCGCCCTTTTACTGGGCGGCGTTCAGCACGTTTTTTTCACTGCAAACACGGAAAGCGCTGCGTTTTTCGGTAATAGCCGACTGTATTCTGCTGATAGCAAGTTTTTCAATAGCGGACAGCATTTCTATTTATACCCTGCCCGTGCTTCGAATTATAGTTTTTGCGCTTATAGTTTTCTTTGAGCTTGCCGCGCTGATACTGTCTTCGCCGCCTGAAATGCGTCCGCAAAAAAAAGATTACGCGGTTTCAATTGCCGTTTTGTTTTTACTAGCCTTTGTCTGCGGCGCGATGCTTGTACGCCCTTTGCAGGAACGCGCCCTTGAACAAGGCGGCGGGCTATTACAGCCAAAATTATTTAGTTTTGATTTTGCGCCTTATCTTAGACTAGAAAATGAAATAAGCATGAATGACGATTTGATTTTTATAGTAAGAAAAAATTCAAGATACGAAACTGAAGACGGTAATTCAGTAATTGATGAAATGCCATCAACAATAGATACGGACGGCAATTATAATTTTGAACTGGATTTTTATAACGGCAGAAATTTTACTGACAACCATTATTTGATGAGGCGTTTTGTACTTTCGGCATATAACACAAAAGAAGAAAAAGATAAAACTATAGGATTTTTTCGCAACGATAAAATTGATGAAGAAACTCAAAGCTCACAGCTTCCGCAAGGCAGAAAAGAATACAATGTACCGGCGCGCGAGGCGCGTGAAAAACTTAGACAAGAATACTATCTTGTTAATATTGACGGTTCAGCTTTTATAGCAATGAATGAACCGCTTGAAACACTGCCTTTTGAAAACTGGGATGCGTCTTCTTTCAAATCAGCTTACGCCGTAAACAGCATGGTTAGTATTTGTACGCCTATAGACTTGATTCAGTCGGTTCCCGCCGGATATAGCGCCGAAGCGTTAGAACTAACAGACGAAAATTATGAATATTATACAAAGTTTTCCGAATCAGCAGATAAAAAAACCGAACGCGAGAAGAAAATTATCGCTCTGGCTGAAGAAATAACGGCGAAAACAAATAACTACTGGGAAAAAATTCAATTTATATATCAATATTTAAAATACGGTGATTACCGTTACAGTCTTAAACCGGGCATAGCGCCTTCGGGCGATCAATTAGACTATTTTCTTTTTGATACAAAAAAAGGCTACTGCTCGTATTTTGCGTTTGCGTTTGCGTCGTTGCTGAGGTCAATAGGCATACCTTGCCGTGTTGCCGTTGGTTTTTTCCTCGAGCCAAACGAAGGAAAATTGGACTTTTATCCTGTACGCTCAAACATGGCTCACGCATGGGTAGAAGTTTGGTTTCCCGGTTTCGGCTGGATAGAGTATGACCCTACGACTGAAAAACTTGCGGAGGATGAAGAGTTTGAATTTTCAAGCGGCGTAGCTCCGGAATTGTTTGAACGCTTGATGAAAGAAATCATTGATAATCACGGCCAACTAAAAATAAAAGAAGCGGTGGAAGCAGATGAAAATATTCCACGCGCCGCGGTGGAACGCGCCGCCGCTTTTATAAAAAAATCTTTTGCGTATATAGTAATTATCATAATAGCCGCCGCCGTTATTGTAACGCGGTTTGGATATTATATACGTTATATTTTTTCCCGCGATCCGCGTAAAAAAACTATACGGCTTTGGCGGCATATTAAACGCCGCTTGAGTTTTGCCGGTATTCGCAAGAGCGGCGCGGAAACGGAAAGTGAATGGATAGACCTTATTATGACAAGAGACCCATCTGCTCCGCTTCGCGTGTTGTACGATAATGTTTCTTCCGCAAAATACGCGGAATATTACACGGATAACGAAGAAAGAGAATTCTCATCTATGTATAAATTATTTAATAAATGGTATAAAAAACATTTCTCATTTTTTAAAAGATTAAAAAAGCGCGGCGCCGCAAAACCGCTGGTAATTATTTTTTGTATTTTCTTATTTTCGTCAAACGCTAAAACATATACGCAGGAAAAATATGACGGCGCGGAAGAACTTTTTACTCAGGCGCTTGCCGCGGCAAACAATGAATTTTGGGAACGCGCCATAGAACTTTATACGCGGGGAAAAACGGAATACCCGGTTGATTACCGCTTTCCGCTTAGGTTGGGCGATATTTATTTTAACCGTGAATTGTACCGTCTTGCGATGGACGAATTCTTAATCGCGGACAGCTTATTGCCGGATAATGTCCAATTACTGTACCGCCTTGCGCAGACTGCCGGTAATTTGAACGAAAATAAAATGGCCGCCGGTTTTCTTGAACGCCTGCTTGTCTTTGACCCGAAAAACCGCGAAGCCATAGGTTCGCTTGGCTGGATGTATTTTAAACTTCACAGACTGCGGGACGGCGAAAAATTGCTTACAGACGCTATTGAACGTTTAGGGGCCGACCCTGATTTTTGCATGACGCTTGGAACTATATACTCCGATATGTTTAACTACATTGACGCAAAACGATACTATTTGGACGCGGTAAACGGCTCGATTAATTTAGGCGATATAGAATTCGCGTCTGTAGCGTACTATAATCTTTCGATACTAGAGAGCCGTTTTTATCGTTATCAAGACGCTTTTAACAGCACAACTTCAAGTTTACTGCTGGCGGATCGCGCGTCAGGACATCTTGCCCGCGGCGAACTTATGATGCGCCGTCTTGATTTTGATGAAACTTTCAGCGAATACAATAAATCTTATGAAATTGATAAATCACAACTTTCAAAAGTAAGTCTGGCTCAGGCTTTTTTAAGCTCAGGCGACCTAGAACAAGCGCGCGCTTACGCTGAAGATTGTCTGTCGTCAGACAATCTCTACTGGATGCTAAATTACGGAATAGATCCGGATCAGTACAAGCGCGATTTACACGAAATTCTTTACAAAGCGTACCACGGACTTGGTAAAAAAGAAAAACTCACCGCGCGTTACGGTTTGCCGGATTTTGCGCGCGGAATCGCGCTGCGCGCCGTATATTATTTCAAGTATAGAGTGCATAAACTGTTGCATCAAAAGTATTCACTGCTTTCTGCCGGCGCGTTTGAAACGGCCTCGGACGAGCGTCATCTTGAGGCGCTGCTCGAATACTACAACGCATTTTATGATTATAAAGACCGCGCTCTGTTCTATCTGCGGGCGGCGGAAGATTTTGAGCTTGAACTAATACCGGAAGCCGCTCCGTCGTATCAGCTTGAAGAAGGAAAACTGATGCGGAATGTGGCGCTGTTAAACGAGGCGCTTTCCCGGTTTGACCCGGTTTGGGAAAAGGATCTTACCGCTGATGCCTACACCGGAATTGCTCTGACAGCCAAAAACGATGCGTGGCTTGTCTCGGAAGCGGCGGGCCGGCTGTTCGCTTTGAATCACGGAGCGCTTCGTCAAAACGGTATCCGTCTCCCCGTCCGTCTGGAAATCTCCGGTGAAAGCGGGAGTTTTAATCCTAAAACTTTTCAGAAAATATTGAACCGCGCGGGCTTTAATATAATGTCCGGCGCCCGCTGGTCCCTCCGTCTGCGCATACGCGAAGGTGAAGTTTACGCGGAAATGTATGACGGCGGAACCGGTGTTGTAACTAAACATAAAACTCTGCCGCTTAAAACATTTTCAGCTAAAAATATAAGTGTATTCGTAAACGCCCTAGCCGGTGAATTTTTATAATTTGATACGGCGGTTTTTCCCTATGCCTCCGGATTTTTACATTCTTGACCCTGAAAAAGCAGTGGGGGGGGGGGGGGGCTAAGGAGTAAAAGAAATGTTGTTTATTCGCATCCAAGCGTTAAGACGCTGCCTCAGCGGAAGACCGTTTGCCGTGCGGCAGGCATCGCGCAAATATGGAATTACAACACGTTCTTTAATTTCCATCCAGTTTTTAGGAAGGATGTTCGGCGCGGAAAGCATATTAGCCGGCGGCATATGCCCTAAAAGAGCCGGATAGTACAGCGGAAAAATAGTTTCGTTAACCGTACGCATCGCTGAAAACCCGTTTGCGATGCCAAAAATAGTATCCGCAAGATGATTTTCTTTGCTTATTTGAAGCAGCGACATCTGCGTATCTTCATTAAAAAACCACATAGTAAACGCGCGGGCCGCTTTTTGCGCCTTAGTTCTTTTGTAAATCCCATAGTATACGGCGCTTTCAGAAACCGGAATAAAGCCTCCGCCGGAGAGCATACGAAAATCCAGCATAGATTGGATTTCACTTGGCATGGTAAAGAATTCCGGACTTTTCATATACGCGAATAATATGCGCGAATTTATTACAAGTTTTGACGGAGGATCAAAAAAATACTTAAAAAAGAAATCGTCCACCGCTTTAACTCCGCCGTCAGCCTCGTTAATCCAGCCGCGTACATAATTAACAGCTTCGTCTAACTCTTCGGAATTCCAATCAATGGGACTGCCTTCCTTGAAAGCGGCGTTAAAAATTACCGCTATTTCAAAAAGAAAATTATTGTTCCACAACGGAGAAAAACCCATCCGCGAAAATACGCCGTTTTTTTCTTCGTTAAAATCCTTTCCAAGTTTTTTTATTTCTTCCAACTCTATCGTAAATAAATCCCGCGCTAATTTGTTATTATTTTCTGAAAAAATAATAACCGGTAAATTGAATGAAACCGGCAAAAGATATTGTTTTTTGCCAAACCTGCCTAATGCGAGCAATGACGGATAAAATTTTTTTTCAATATCCGGTTCTTTCTTAAACAGAAATTCCAAACTCTGCCAATTTTTAATAGTCGCGGCGCTTTTTAGCCAGCTTCCCACAATTATATCCGGCGTTTTTTTTGTATTATAAATATTATCCGCAATATTATTTTGATATATTACTTCAATTTTATATTTATTTTGACTTGTATTAAACTGTTCCGCGTAAAAGGCGAATTCCGGCCTGTCGGTCAAAAGGAGCGCCGCTCCGCCGTCCAATTTTGCGCAGCCAAACAACATTAAAAAAAACGGCGCCGCCAATAAATACTTCATTTTAATCCTCGCCAAGATAGGCTTTGCGTACACGTTCATCGTTAAGTAGCGCCGCGCCGGTATCCCGCATAGTTATTTTACCTGTTTCCAAAACATACGCATAATCGGCAACTTCAAGAGCGGCGCGCGCGTTCTGTTCAATGAGCAGGACGGTGGTGCCGCGTTTATTTATTTCACGAATAATGTCAAAAATCATTTTTGAAACAAGCGGGGCAAGACCCAGCGAGGGTTCATCCAGCATAAGGAGGCGCGGGTTTGCCATAAGACCGCGTCCCACCGCCAGCATTTGCTGCTCGCCGCCGGACAAAGTACCCGCGCTCTGACGGACACGTTCTTTTAGACGCGGAAAAAGTTCAAAACAACGCTCCCTGTCGCGTTTTATCCGCCCCTTGTCTTTACGAAAATAAGCGCCCAAACTTAAGTTTTCATCAACAGTTAAATTTGGAAAAACATGACGGCCTTCCGGCACGAGTACCATGCCGGACGCGACAATATCTTTTGTATCGCGTCCCGCTATATTTTCATCATCCCAAAGAATTGTCCCGGAACTTTTTACCAGACCTACAATACTATTCAGCATAGTGCTTTTTCCGGCCCCGTTAGCGCCGATAAGCGTTATGATTTTTCCGTCTTCCACGTTTATGTCAACGCCGCGCAATGCGTGGATTCCGCCGTAATATACCGATAAATCTTTTGTAATCAGCACTTGCTTCCTCTAATCCGCGCCTAAATATGCGTCTATCACTTTTTTATTTTTTTGTATTTCACGCGGCGTTCCTTCCGCGATGGTAATGCCGTATTCAAGAACATAAAGACGTTCACAAACACCCATGACAACCTGCATATGATGTTCTATCAGTAAAACCGCTATATTATATTTTTGCCTTATATTCAAAATAAAATTCATTAAATCGCGGGCTTCCTGCGGATTCATTCCGGCGGCGGGTTCATCCAGCAAAAGCAATTTGGGCGATGTCGCAAGAGCGCGCGCTATTTCAAGCCTGCGCTGCTTTCCGTAAGGAAGCGATACCGCCATGTCGTCCGCGTTATCAATAAGACCTATCGAATCTAACAAGCCGAGCGATAATTTACGCGCTTTTTTTTCAGCGGCTAAATATTTTGGAAAACGAAGAACCGCCGCGGCAAGCGAGGTATGACTGCGTAAATTCGCCGCAACCATAATATTTTCTAATACCGTCATTTCGCTGAACAGTCTTATATTTTGAAAAGTACGCGCAAGCCCCGCCTCCGTTATCTTATACGGAGCTTTCCCTGAAATCTTTTTACCGTTAAAAAAAACGCTTCCGCGTGTAGGGGCGTAAACACCGGTTATTACATTGAACACTGTGGTTTTACCGGCGCCATTAGGTCCTATAAGCCCCACAATTTCATTATCTCCAACTTTTATAGAAAAATCGTCGAGAGCGGTAAGACCGCCAAACTGCATCGTAACGTTATTTGAAAGAAGCATTATTCCGGCTCCTTCCTTTTCTAACAAACTGCTGTTTGATGCTTAAAAGCATATCCCATGAAAATTCTTTTTTCCCCATTAATCCCTGCTGACGGTATATCACAACGATAAGAAGCAGCATACTGAATACAACCATACGCAGACCGGGCAGACCCGGTGTCTGGAACACTATAAAATTCAGCGAACCGTCAAGAAAACGCAGCGCCTCCATCGCTATAGTTACCGCGACAGCGGCTATGCACGATCCTGTTATACTGCCATTACCGCCCAGCACGACAATTAGAATGATGTTGTATGTCAAATTGAAAGTAAACATTCTAGGATCTATGGTGTTCATAAAATATCCAAGCAGCGCGCCGCCTACACCAGCAATAAAACTGGAAATAGTAAAACTGACTATCTTCATTTTGGCAACGTTTACACCCATTGCCTGCGCCGCTATTTCATTGTCCCGTATCGCCATAAATTTTCTGCCGTAAGATGAGTTTATCAGCGATATCATAAATAGAATTGTTAATGCGACAAGCGCCCATACCGTATATGTTGTAGCGTATTTTGGCAGACCTTTAAGGCCAAGCGCCCCATTTGTTATATTTTGCAGATTCGTTATTACGACGCGGATAATTTCTGAAAAACCAAGAGTGGCAATGGCAAGATAATCGTCATGCAGTCTAAGAACCGGTACGCCTATCAAAAATCCAAGCAACGCCGCGGCAGAGCCCGCGATTATCAACGCCGGAATAAACGGAAGCTCTACATTGGCAAGAAACGGCGCGATAGGCTTCAAAAAAAAGTTCATCGCCTTTTGTTCGGGCGGCATTGTTAAAAGAGCGCTGACATAAGCGCCGACAGCCATAAAACCCGCATGACCCAGCGAAAAAAGCCCGGTAAACCCGTTCAACAAATTGAGCGAAAGGGCAAGTATTATATATATTCCGCTTAAATTAATTATACGCAGTGTGAAGGGACTAAAAACAGCGTTGGCTATCGCTATAAACGCCAAAAAAAATATAATTGCCGCGATAGTTAATTTAAGTGTTTTATTTTTGTCCATCATTATTCCTTAATATTTGCCCGGCAATCCGCTCGCTTGTCTTACAAACCTTTTTATAATTTTTTTAACGTAAATCAGAAACTTGAAGTTTCCGAACAACCCTATTAAAACATCGTATACCGGCACTTAAACTTTTTCAATTTGATGCTTTCCTAACAGACCCGACGGCTTAAACATCAGTACCATAATCAACATGATAAAAGCGAAGGCATCGCGGTATCCTGTCAGAGTAGGAAGAAAAGCTATAGCCATAATTTCTATAAAGCCAAGCAGGAGGCCACCAAGCACCGCGCCCGATATGTTGCCTATACCGCCGATAACGGCGGCTATAAAACATTTTAGGCCGGGCATCATGCCCATTGTAGGGTTAAGCTGCGGATATTTAATCGCCCACATCACGCCGCCTATAGCCGCAAGTACAGAGCCGGTGCCAAATGTAAACGAAACTATTTTATTTACATCTATTGCCATCAGTTTTGCGGCGGTAATATCCGTTGAAAGAGCCCGCATCGCCATTCCGGTTTTTGTTTTATGCGCTATCAGCAGCAAAACGGCAAGCAGTACCGCCGTTAGACATGGTATTACCAGACTAACCGCCGAAACGCTAACGGGGCCAAGCTGTAACGGATGGTTAAGAACGTCAGGTATGGGGAAACCCTTTGGCCGCCCGCCAAAGATGACGGTGGCAAGGTTTTCCATCAAAAATGAAGCGCCTATCGCGCTTATCATTATAGAAATTTTAGGCGAGGAACGCAACGGGCGGTACGCGGCACGTTCAAGCGCTATGCCGAAAATCCCGGTCAGTCCAAACGCGACGATAAAACCCGCCCACCAAGGCATTAAAAAAATCGTTATACAGTAAAACGCGATATAGGCGCCAAGCATAAATACATCGCCATGGGCAAAGTTGATAAGCCGCAGTATACCGTATACCATCGTATACCCAATGGCGATGAGCGCATAAAGGCTTCCCAAAGAAAGCGCGTTAGAAATGTGCTGTAAAAATAGATTAAATGTCATTCCTTACGGAGTAACAAGCGTTTGAAACACAAACTTGCCGTCCTTAACCTCTTTTATGAAAGCGGGCTTTGTAGCGTCCCCGTTTTCATCAAAAATAATCGCGCCTGTTACGCCCTCAAAATTTGAAGTTGCCGCTATCGCGTCACGTATCGCGGCAGGATCCGCGGAACCTGCGCGTGTTATCGCGTCAAGCGCTAACAGGTAGCCGTCAAAACCAAGAGCGGTTACAGCCGCGGGATCTTTGTTATAGTCTTTAACATACGCCGTTAGGAAGGTTCTGGCGATGCTGTCCTCATCACCGCTCGAATAACTTGAATCATAGAAAGATGAAAACATGACACCCTCTACACGGTCGCCGCCGACATCCAAAAATTCATTTGTTTCCCATGTATCGCCGCCTATGAACGGTGTCGCTATGCCAAGGTCACGCGCCTGTTTAATAACAAGGGCGGACTCGGTAAAGTTGCCGGGCGCAAATACCACATCGGGATTCATCGCTTTAACCTGAGTAAGCTGGGCGGAAAAATCCTGATCTCCGGTATTGTAGTCCACAATACCCAGAATAGAGTCCGGATTTCCGGTTAAATCAATGAATCTATCGGTAAAGTATTGGGCAAGACCTACGGAATAGTCGTTGGAAATTTCCCGCACTATAACGGCGTTCCTAGCCCCAATATCGTTGTACGCATAATTGGCCATGACGGTTCCTTGGAACGGGTCTATGAAACATACGCGGAAATACCAGTCGTTTCTTAACGTAACAAGCGGATTCGTACACGAAAGCCCTATAATAGGAACGTGTTCGTCTTTAGCTATTTCGCCGCCCGCGATAGACAGGGAAGAACCCCATGAACCGAGTACCAACGCCACCTTGTCGCTAGTTATAAGCCGCTGGACAGCGTTTGCCGATTCAACTTTGTCCGACTTGTTATCCGCTACAACAAGCTCAATTTTATATGTTTTACCGCCCAAAGTAACTTCGGGATAGAGTTTATTGGCCAGCTTTATGCCCTCCAGCTCAATAGCGCCGCCGCCCGCGTTGGCTCCGGTTAACGGTTCAAACACGCCTATCTTTATTACGTCTTTTTTCGCGCATCCCGCCGCGAGAAGCGCTAAACACACCGCCGCCGCAAACAAAATCCTGCTAAAAGTTTTCATCTTTAAATCCTCATTAAAAAACTTTATGTCTTAGAGCTTCCACTAACGAAGCCGCAACCATAAACTATGGCTATTCTATTTTTATACAAATATCAGTATTTTTCAAGTCCGCCGCCGGCACAGAGCAAACGCGCTCTTGACCGCATCTGGCAAACGGTACTTCCGGTTGTTCCCCTCCCGCCGCTTATCCGGCAGTTCCTTCCCGACCTTTTCTATAATTGGCTCTTAACTTCCCAAATATACCCGGTACCATCCATTATTATGGCACGATTTTTCATAATGTTAAATTGCTGAAAGAACGGCAGGGCGAGCGCGTATCAATTTATAATTTCTTACAGGATTTAAGAATTAGCTCATTTGGATTGTTTCGCGCATGGTTTGTAATTCTTTGTAGGATAATGAGATACGATTTTATATGCGCTCGCCGTGAACAAGAACGGACATCGGTCTTGTCATATATGCGTATTTTTGATATTCTTAAACTTTATGGATGATACAGAAAATGTACCGGATATGAATGCCGGGCAGACAGAAGACACTAAACCGGAACCGGATCAAGGTCAAAGTGGTTTCTCAATTGAAAAAATGTTTGAAGAAACCGGACACAAGGCATTTGAAGATCCCTCGTACTACAAAATAGCGCTTTCGGAGGGCGGGGATTGTATGCAGCGTGTGCATACTCTCTTTCAGAAATACGCCACAACAAAAGATCTTAAAGATAAATCCATATTCCGAATGCAGTTAATAAATGCTTTTTGGGATTTTATCGGTAAAACCGCGCAGAAGCTGACCACAAAAACGGCGGATCCAATAAAATTTTTGTTGCGTTTCGGCGTTCTTCATCCAAATATGCTGAATGCGGAAGCTAAAACTTTGCTTTCGAAAGTTCCTGTTAAAAATGATTTGGAACAGCCTGTCTATTATCTTGACGAATGGATAATTACGATAGGTTCCGGTAAAATAAAATGTTCCGTTACTGATGAGGTTAGTCCGGGTTCCGCTCATAAAAACGCAAACGCCCATCTCTTGTCTTTGTACGAAAAAGCAAAGGGAAAGATTGAAGGTTCCCAAGGTTTATTGCGCGCAAAACAGGCTGAGCGTGTAGAATTTGAAAAGCAACTTCAAAAAGCCGTAAACCTTATTATGCGCCATTCCCATTATGATCTTTTTACGGAAGTTTTTGACTCGTATGCGGAAGACCAAAAACTCGCATTTACCGAAATTCAAAATATTATAAAAACGCTTTTGAAAATTGACCGTGAATCATCTTTATATATGACAGATCTCGAACAAAGCAGCGAAGATCTTGAAACAATAAACGAAAAACTTGAAGCCGCCGGAGCCGCGGATAGTGTATCCATTGATACTAAATCCATAGATACGGAAATGTCTTCGATACGGCAAATGGCAAAGATGACGGTTGGCAGACAAGGCAACGCGTTTCCCATTTTAACAAGCGAATTTTTTCGTCCTGCCCCAAACAATATAGGGTTCAAAGAAAATATAATTAAACAGCTTGCTTGGGTAGAGAGTATCGATTCTGAGGCTTTCATACGTTACTACAAGGGTAAACCAAACCGTATAATGCCTTATGTAGTTTTATTGCCTACTTACGGCGATTTTGGGATGTGCTGGGAGCCGTTTGATAAATCGAACCGCGCAACCAGCCGAGGGCGTATCGCCATTCCTATGTATCCTAAAAATATTATGCTTGCGGTGCTTTCCGCAGTAGGGGATCTGCGTTGGCAGGTCGCGAAAGAAAAGGCCTCGTTCTACTGGATGGAGGAGGGTTTAACGGGAAACTACTATCAGTGGTTTCAGGCGCAAAAGTTAAAAGGCGATGTTAAGGCGTACTTTATTCAGGATTATATTATGTGGATGACTAAGGAAAGTGAAGGCACGCAAAAGCTTGATAAAGATGTGCGGGGTACGTTCTGGCGCTATATGCCTTTCACGCAGGCGGTAAAGGAAAAATTAAAAGACCGCAATCTTATCTATCAAGAGCTTTATCAACGCGACAAAAACCGCGCTATGTCAGACGGCTATTAACTCCCGGTCGTCTGCCCGTCTGGTCCTTAACGGAAGTAACACTATGGAACAAGCCAATGCCGTCCTGCCTTGAGGCGGGGGACGGCGGGTAAAATCAACGCGCCGGGGGCAAGAGTGCAGGGGCGCAAACACAGAATGGCCGACGCGCTTTTCGTAATCACGTAATCAATTGGAGTTTGCGCCAGCAAACGGGTTTGCAAAATGCAAACCTCGTAAAATCAAACCGCTGAAAGCGGTTTGGCCCGCGCAAGGGATAGAAGCGGAATTAAATTTGACGGCGCAAAACGCCGTCAAATTTAATTATAGCGGATAGCCCGGTTTCCAGCGCCTCTGGCGCTGGAAATGCGCCCAAATTTTGATGTTCAGAATTTGAACGCGGCTTTGCGGCGCAGCGCTTCATTTTTATTTGCCCCCTCCCCATAAATCAAGCGGCTATATTTTTAAGCCTTTGTATCTTGCGGCCCGCATTGCGTTCATCACCGCGATAAGGCATACGCCCACATCGCCGAAAACGGCAAGCCATATTGAAGCCGCGCCTAACGCGCCCGCCCCCAGAATAACGCCTTTTACGCCGAGCGCAAACACGATGTTTTGTTTAACGATGCGGTGTGTCTTGCGGGCAATCGCTACGGCGGCGCATATTTTTGCGGGTTCGTCCGTCATAAGCACGACATCCGCCGCTTCGATGGCCGCGTCCGTGCCGCGCGCCCCCATCGCTATCCCGACGTCACTGCGGGCTAGTACGGGCGCGTCGTTTATGCCGTCCCCGACAAAGACAAGACTGCCTTTCGACTTTCGCAGTCCGGCTATTTTTTCAAAGGCTTCTACTTTTTCATCGGGTAATAGGCCGGTAACCGGTGTGTCTATTCCGATTTGTCCGGCCACAAGCGAGCCTTCCATTTCGGTGTCTCCGGTAAACATCGTGGTTTGACGCACGCCTAGTTTTTTTAACGCGGCTATAGTGGCGGCGCTGTCCGGTTTAATTTCGTCTTTTATGATTATGCGTCCGGCGTATTTGTTGTCAATCGCAATATACACGCATACGCCTGTTCCCGTGTAGCTCATAAACTCCACGTTCCCGTTTTCCAGCAATTTTTTATTGCCTGCCAATACCTTTTTTCCGTTTATATTTGCGCGAACTCCGCGTCCCGCTATTTCTTCGAGTCCTTCGATTATGGACGTGTCAACTTTGTCCGGAAAAGCCGATGTTATGGCGGCGGCAATGGGGTGCTTGGAAAAATATTCCGTGTGCGCCGCGTAAAAAAGGACTTCGTCTTTTGAATATGTTCCCGCCGTGTCAATTCCGGCAATTTTGAAAATCCCTTTTGTAAGTGTTCCTGTCTTGTCGAACACTATCGTATCAATGTTGCTTAACGCCTCAAGGTACGAACTGCCTTTTATTAGTATGCCTTGCTTTGACGCCCCGCCTATGCCGCCGAAAAAACTTAGCGGTACGGAGATGACTAGCGCGCACGGGCAGGACACTACAAGAAATACGAGGGCGCGGTACAGCCAGCGGCTAAAATCCATGTTTCCGGAAACGATTGGCGGTACTAGCGCAAGCAGCAGCGCCGCGATTACAACAACGGGTGTGTAGTAACGGGCAAATTTTGTTATGAATTTTTCCACTTTTGATTTTTTTTGCGCGGCGTTCTGCACCATTTCAAGGATTCGCGCCACAGTCGATTCGCCTGCGCTTTTTGTAACTTTTACGGTGAGCAGTCCGCTTTTGTTGATTGTGCCGGACAGCACTTCGCAGCCTGCCTCCACATCACGCGGCATACTTTCTCCGGTAAGCGCGGAGGTGTCGATTGAGGATGCGCCTTCCACAATAACGCCGTCAAGCGGGATTTTTTCCCCCGGTTTAACGATTATAATGCTGCCCACGCTCACGTCGTTTGGTGAAACCGCGCGTATTTCGCCGTTTTCTTTGAGGTTCGCATAGTCCGGTCTTATGTCCATCAGCGCCGCTATTGAAGTTCGTGATCGGCGTACCGCTCCGTCTTGGAACGCTTCCCCTATTTGATAGAACAGCATCACGGCAACGGCTTCGGGATACGCTTTTATCGCAAACGCGCCGAATGTCGCTATTGTCATCAAAAAATTTTCATCAAATATTTGTCCCCGACTGATGTTTTTTATGGAACGCAGAACTACGTCGTAGCCGATTAAAATATACGCCGCTATGCAGACGATAAGGGCCGGTGAAACGCTTAGTGAAAAGTTTTGAAAAAAAGTTTGGTGAAAAGAAATGATGCCGGACGGGATTATTTGCGCTTCCAGCAACAGGCCAAGCACGAAAAAAATACTGCCCGCCGCTATACGTAATGTAAAAAGGTTGAAAAAATTCCCGCCGGCAGCGGACTTGCCGGGGGCTGTATCGCCGTCAATAATTGCGCTTGTCCGGGCGCAATGTTCACAGTAGCAGGGGGTCATCCCCGGCGCGGTTTTTGTGTTTTCCATTATAATTCTCCTACATGAGCCAGTCCTTGATCGAGTATGTTTTGTATGTGTTCGTCATCGAGGGTGTAGTAGACTATTTTGCCTTCGCGTCTGTTTTTTACTAGTTTGGTTTGGCGTAGCAACCGCAGCTGATGCGATATTGAAGATTTTGTCATTCCTAAAAGCGCCGATATGTCGCATACGCACATTTCTTTTAGCAGTAACGCGCAGATTATTTTTACGCGTGTGGAGTCGGAAAACATTTTAAACAGGTCGGCTAAATCCAGCATGGTTTCTTCGTCCGGCATTTGTTTTCTTACTTCTGTTACTACTTCTTCATGAATAATCGCGCACTCGCAGATGTCTATACCGTTCATGACTGTCTCCTTAATTTATTTAAACTGTTCAGTTGAACATATATTCAAATGTACAGATATTTCTCTCCTCTGTCAAGGCCGCCAGCCCACCAGCCCGCCAGCGGGTTTCCTCCTTTGCGTTCAGCAAGAAAAGGGCGGTTGGCATACGCGCTTGTAGACTGCGGCCCAGCCGCCAAGGCCGCCAGCGGCTTTCCTCTTTTGCCGTTTACAAGAAAGGGGCGCTGACTTACGGGAAGTATATCTGAATTCTGGTAATCAGAATTTGGGCGCATTTTTGCCTGCCGGAGGCAGGCAAAAACCGGGCTTTTCGGGGCTGCGCTGTCGCTCCGGCCGCGGCGCCCCCCCCGGGGGGGCGGGGGGGGGTGGCCCCCCCCCGGCGGCCCCCCAACCAACCACTGAAACTTTATATAAAAAAAAATTTATCCG
>JAITDS010000123.1 GCA_031282435.1 Spirochaetaceae bacterium | reverse complement strand
ATAGTTACAACAAGTTTAGCGCATTACCGGCGATTGGGCTTGTTCGCCAACCCGGCTGCTTGTTGCCCAAATCTTTTTTAGACGGACGTTGGCCAAGCAATGCTTGGCTTGCGGAAACTGAAGTTTCCAAACAGCTCTATTACGGTTGTCATTTGCCGTAAAATATGACATTTTTAAGTTATGGTGTTTATTCGCAAGCGGGGTTTAATGCCTCACGGCAAACTCGTTTACGCGCTACGGCGGGGGAGCTTTATTAGCCTTGTCCTTACCCTACACGAGTGCCGGCTGTTCCAAGAAGAGCCGGCAAGTCTTTGCAATTTGAATTTGAGGTCTCCTAGCAACTCTATCATATAAATCTTTTTTACAGGATAAGCTTGCGTCTAATCAATTTTTTATGGAAAGGAATATTATGTCTAAGAACAAGGGATTTTTTTTAAAATTAATAGTAACAATTTCTCTTATCAGCGCAACATTTTTTTATTCGACAACGTGCGCTACCGAGAGCGGAACATACGGCGGTTTGAAGCCCAAAGAAACGATTCCGACGTTGGAGAAGTTGATACAAGGCAAATTAGACAACGGATTGCGCTACTATATTTATGAGAACCGCAAACCGGAAGGGCGCGCGGCTTTAACACTTGCGGTTAATGCCGGCGCGGTGTTGGAAGATGACGATGAAAACGGACTTGCTCATTTTGTTGAACACATGGCGTTCAACGGCACAGAGCGTTTTTCGGAATCGGAAGTAGTGGACTACCTTAGGTCGCTTGGAATGCGTTTTGGCGCGGACGCTAACGCATATACGACTGCCGACCAAACCGTTTACGAGATAGAAGTACCTGTCGAAACAGACATTGACGGGATAAAACGTATACCGGTTAAAGCGTTGGACATAATTGATGATTGGATGTACGCGATAACATTTGAGCCTGAAGCTGTCAATGATGAAAGACCTATAATTATGGAAGAATACAGGTTACGGCGATTCGGCGCAATGGGACGGCAACAAAAGGTGCTATCGGCGGGGCTTTTGGCTGGATCGCGCTATGCGGAACGCGATGTAATAGGTCTGCCGGAAGTAATAGAAAACGCTCCGGCGCAAAAATTGAAGGGCTTTTACAAAAAATGGTATAAACCTGAAAATATGGCAATTATTTTGGTAGGAGATTTTGACGGCGCGGCGCTTGAAAAAAAACTTGCCGGGTATTTTAACGCGCCCGCAAGCGATACGCCGTTTGTACATCCTGAATACAGCCTGCCTCCTCCGAAAAAAAATGACATAAAAATAGAAATATTTACGGACCCGGAACTTTCCTATACGCAGATAGCGCTTTTTTACAAACAAAAATACATTAAAAATGAAAATACAATAGCCGAATACAAAAAGATGCTTGTTGATAACCTAATAAGCAGAATGTTAGATGAACGCTTTGGAGAGGCTGCTCTCAACCCGCAGACCTCTTATGTTACCGCCGGAGCAAGTTTTTTCAGCATGGTTCGTCCGTCAAATTTTTATACGTTCAGTCTTGCGAGTAAACCCAAAATGACGGGGCAATCTTTGGACGAGTTGCTTCTTGTAAAAGAATCCGTAAAACGCTACGGGTTTTCCGGCGCGGAAATAGAACGAGCCAAACAGTCTCTTTTATCTGACTTCGCACGACTTGCGGCGGAAAAGGAAAAAAGCGAAACGTCTTTTTTTAGCAGTAAATTAACGTATCATTACTTGGATAACACTCCTATTCCTGATTTTGACTGGGAACTAGCAACGGCGCAAGAATTATTGCCGTTTATAACTAAAAATGAAATACACAACGCGGTAAAAAATTATTTTTTATATGAGGATGTATTTATTTTTATTTCCGCGCCGGAAGATGAAGCTCCGTATATTCCGGCAAAAGCGGATATAATGCGGAAAGCAAAAAATTTAAGCGCTCTTAAAATAGAAAAACCGGACGAGGTGGTGTTCGATTCTCAACTGCTGGATAAAGCGCCTGAACGCGGCGGAATTTCGGAAGAAATAATACATGAAGATACCGGTATAGTGGAATGGAAACTTGATAACGGCGCGACTGTGATGCTTAAAAACACAACGAATAAAAATGACAATATTGAACTGTACGCGATATCGCGCGGCGGAACAGCCGCCGCGCCGCCGGAAGACGCGGTTTCGGCAAACCTTGCAGCGGAACTGTTTAGCGCGTCCGGTGTCGGGACGTGGACAAGAAGCGAACTTGTAAAAAAATTATCCGGCAAGCAAGTTTCATTTTCATTCAACACAAACGACTTTACGCGGAATATTACAGGATCATCAAATACCGCCGATCTTAAAACTCTGTTTGAATTGATATATCTGTCTTTTACCGGTACTAAAATAGATCAAAACGCTTTTTCTGTTGTGCTTGACGAGTACCGCACGATACTTGCGCAACGCTCCAAAAATCCTGAAGCGGTGTTTGACGATGAAGTGCAAAAAATAATATATAGCGATAATCCGCGTTTTATGCCGTTGACTGTTGACGATCTTTCCAAGCTTAGCGCGGATAAAGCGCTTGCGTTTTTAGAAAAATGTTTTAATCCCGCGGATTATACATTTATAATTACCGGAAATATCGACATTAAAACCATGAAGTATCTTGTTGAAACATATATAGCATCGATACCGGAAAAGACGAACTTTGACCAATGGGCAAAACCGGTTCCGCCGATTCAACGGCCGGGAAAAACAGAAGTTATTGTACGTAAAGGGCAGGAAGATAAGGGGTATGTTTTTTCCGGTAGATTCATTTCTAAGACTTTTGATGAGAATACGGGACTAGTGTGCAAGGTGCTTTCGGAATATCTTGATATTGTTCTTGTAGAGTCAGTACGTGAGAAACTAGGCGGCGCTTATTCGATAGGCGCATCCGCTTCGCTTTCACCTGTCCCTCCGGACGGCGAACTTGTTTTTGAAGTATTTTTTGCGTGTAATCCAAAACGCGCGTTAGAATTAAATCTGGCGGTGGAAGCGGAGTTAGCTAAAATCGCGGCAGGTAACATAAACGCTGATACATTTGATAAAGCTCGAAAGGCCTTGATAAAAAATTGGGAACAATCAATGCAGAGTAATGCTTTTTTAAGCAGGACTTTCGCGAATTACCGCGTTGTTTTTGATATTCCGGAGTCGCGTTTATATGAACGTCCGCGTATGTACGAATCTTTACGCCAAAGCGATATGCAGAATTTGATGAAGCAAATTTTACAGAAAGGGGCGGTAACGGTAATTCTATATCCCGCTAATTGACGCGGCGCTTCGGATGAGAACTCGTCAGTGAACCAAAAGGCCAAACGGACGGAAACCTTTGGCCTTGCCGCAAGCGGTCGCGCGCAACCGCGCAATCACTTGCGTCGCAAAACAGTTCGGTGAACTGTTTTGCCGTCCGGCGATTTCATCGCCGGACGGACCGCGTAAAATCAAAACCGCGTATGCGGTTTTGATTTTACTAAGCAAGCGCGTACGCGCTTGCGACGCGCAAGCGATTGTAGGGGTGCGAAGCAGACGCGGCGCCCCCTGCGGGGGCGGCGTGGCCGGAGCGCGAAAGCGCGCAGCCCCGAAAAGCGCGGTTTTTGCGCCGCTAAAGCGGCGTGAAAATGCGCCCAAAATGAAAAAGTGCTGCCAATATTAAATCGTAACTATAAAAGACGCAATAGACGGCGTATACAATGTAAAACAGGCGGGCGCGAAAACCTTGTATTAGCCCGCCGCGGGTAAAATATTTTGCCGAACTCTAACATAAAAATCAGCTATAATTGCTTGTCCTGCATATTTTAAAAGGCCGGGATTGCTTTTCAGAACCTGTGTTCAAAAATGTTTAAGAATACTGGTTCTGATATTTTACCTTGTTATTGACAGGATAGTTTTGACGCTTAAACTGTTTAATAGGCTTGTTTGGAAACTAACGTTTTCAGGACAACAAAGGTTTAAGGAAAACTTTATGATAAAACCTCGCAGTCTCTGTGTGTATAAACAAAAACCTGCTTTTGTCAGCGCCGTTGATGATAAAATTACGATACATACCGGCGGCGAAGAGATGCGTGTGCGTGTTAAAGACGTTGAATTGCTGCACGAGGGGCCGCTTACCGGTCTTGCCGAATTGGATGCCGTAATACCGCAAACCGATATTAGGGAAGTATGGGAGCTTTGCGCTGACGAATATGAAAGTTCCGGCAAAAGTATTACGTTACAGGAATTGGCTGAGCTTACATACGGCGTATTCACGCCGGCTGCGGCTTGGGCCGCGTACAGGCTGATTTCCGAAGGAATTTATTTTAACGGCACGGTTTCTGATGTAAGGCCGCGTTCTGTCGCGGATATTGAGGCTGCCGAACAGCGGCAGCACGACAAACAGCTTGTTTCCGCTAAACGGACTGCTTTTATAAACCGTTTGCGTTCCGGGAATATAGACATTGACGAGGATTTCCCGTATATGCAGGATATTGCCGCCCTAGCTCTGGGAAAGGCGCTCAAGTCGCGCAGTATGCGCGAGGCCGGACTTGAGGAAACTCCGCTTGCCGCTCATCGTTTACTGCTGGAGACAGGTTATTGGAAGCCGTCTTTTAATCCTTATCCAAGCCGTTTTGACGTATCCTTGACTCCGGCGCTTGCCGCGGTTTCTCCTCCGCCTGAGGATGAGCCGCGCCTCGACCTTACCGCTCTTCCCTCATTCGCCATCGATAACGAATGGAGTGATGATCCGGACGACGCGGTGTACTTCGAGCCAAACAATGATGCGGCAACCGGCGGCGGGACGCTATTTGTACACGTCGCCGACCCGTCCGCTTCAATACAAAACGGGTCTGAAGCGGACATGGAAGCTCTTGCCCGCGGCGTTACGTTTTACGCTCCCGAAGGTGTATCCCGCATGATAACTAAGGATGCTTTTCCGTTTTACGCTCTTGGTCTTTCCGGGATTTCTCCGGCTTTGACGTTCAAAATTAGTCTTAACGGTGATTTTTCTATATCGAATGTTGAAATTTTCAGGTCAAATGTTCGTGTTACGCGTCTTACATACGGAGCCGCGGATATTGACCCGCGAATTGAGCCGCTTTTTACGTTTGCCGCCCGTAATCTTGAAAAACGTCTTGATTTAGGCGCGGCTCTTATCGAATTTCCTGAGACGCGGATTCTTGTAAACGGTGAAGATGTTGAGATTATTCCTCAACAAAACTACAAGTCAGCCGCCGCCGTGCGTGAATGTATGCTGCTTGCGGGTGAGGCCGCGGCGCGTTGGGCATTGGAGCGCTCTCTGGCCTTCCCTTATATAACGCAGGAAACAGGCGACATTCCTAATCTGATTTATGAGGGGCTTGCCGGTTCGTATCAACTGCGCCGCTGCATGAGGCCGCGTACCCTTTCTACAAAGCCGGGTCTGCATTGGGGGCTTGGCCTTGATATATATTCGCAGGTAACGAGTCCGCTTCGCCGTTACACCGACCTTTTGGCGCACCAGCAGATTAGCGCCGTGCTTCGCGGCGAGTCCCCGCTTGACGAGGATGCCTTGCTGTTAAAACTGGGTGCGGCTGAAAGGGCTACGCTTGCCGTTTCCCGCGCCGACCGCGCCACGGCTCTGCATTGGAAACTGGTCTATCTTTTGAATAAACCGGACAGTGTTTGGGACGCGGTGCTGCTCGAAAAAAACGGCCCGCGCGCCGTTTTTTTTATCCCCGCTCTTGGCATGGAAACGTCCTGCGCTTTGGGGCGTAACGGTAATGACGTACCGCTAAACGGACAAGTCAAGTTAAAACTTAAATCCGTGAAAATACCGGAGGCTTCCGCAAGTTTTGTGGTATGTTGACTTTGGTCGAAACCGGGATTTAATATCCCGCGGCGTGAATAAAAAAGCGGCGCTAGAACCGCACCGCTTTTATCAGTCGTTTTAAGGTAAACTATTTTTCGGCAACTTGAGCCGCATGGCTTACCAAATTGGCGCTTGTTACCGAACCTACGCCGCCCGGAACAGGACTAATGCCCGCGGCAATGGGATCA
>JAITDS010000006.1 GCA_031282435.1 Spirochaetaceae bacterium | reverse complement strand
AGGAACTGGAGTTTACAGCCGAAACGCCTGTAACAGGTGACATTACCGTTTACGCGAAGTGGACGGGTGAACACTACACGGTAACGTTTAAATGGTGGGCAGGAGAAACAAAGGAAGTTAAACTTGAATACCCGCAAACGCTTTCCAGTGACGACATCCCCGAAGTAGGGGCGCGGACTAATTACACGACATCGGACGGTCTTTGGTATTATACCAACGGGGAGGATCATCCGGTTCTTAGCGTAGATACGGTTATTACGGGGAATATAACCGCTACGCCGAATTGGGTGGGGAACTCTTACACTGTAAATTTTTACAAAAATGACGGTCAAAGCAACGACCCAACGCGCGTCAACGCGAAATACCCGAACGACTCGCCGGAAGCAAATCCTATGGTACGGTTAAGCTCCAATGAAATCCCTACGGTGTCGTGGGAAAATTATATATTTGACGGGTGGCTTTACGACGACGGCTCGCAAGCGTTTAGCACGGACACAGTGATTAACAGAGACATGGACGTATACGCCTACTGGATGGGTTTAAACGCGGCTGTTGTAAAGTACGGCACTCTTTCGAACAGTGTGATAACTAGCAGAAGCGTTTCCGGAACAAATTACTCTATTAAGCTTAAAGTTCCAAGTTTTGTTGCGCTTGGCAACGACACTGTTACGGCGGCGGTAACGCCCGTAAGCAGAGACAATACCGAGAATACCCCTCTTGCCCAATCGCAACCGGTAAATGTTACTAGTAGCGGCGTTGCCGACATCAGCGTAACATCTCCGGTTACAAGTAAAACATACACTTACAAGGTAACGGTTGAAAATAAAACGCTTGACGACACCCAAATGGCCGAAGGCGGAGAGATTACATACGTAAGAAATAGTGAAACACCGTCCGCAACTTCTACATGGGACGAGGTGCACACGTTTAAATACAGCGGAAACAGTGATCAAGCGTCTCATACATTCAAAATCACAAGACGGCCTGATACGTTGACTGGCAAGGTTCTTATAGTGGCCGGCGGCGGCAGTGGCGGAATGGGCGGCAACAGCGACCGTGGCGGAGGAGGCGGCGCGGGCGGCGTACAGTACACGGAATCAGACATTGATATGCCGGCAATTAATACCGCTGTTACGGTGAAAGTCGGCAAAGGCGGCACCGGTAGCATCGACGAAACCGGGCGCGGAAACATCGGCAATGATTCTTCATTTGGCTTTCCTAGTAACAATTCTCCTACTGCCAAAGGCGGTGGGGGCGGCGGTTCAGGCTCCAATGATGAATATAATCAGGGACTTGACGGTGGTTCCGGCGGCGGCAGCGGGGGTTCCAATAGTAACGATTATAATGGTGGAAGCGCTTCAACTGCGAGTTTTACAAGTTACACAAGATACGGTAATGCTGGCGGTAAAGGTTCATTTGAGGTTCCTGCGGCTAGCGGTGGCTCAGGCGGCGGCGCGAAAAAGGCAGGCACAAACGGAGACGGGGCGAAGGGCGGCGAGGGATTAGAGCTTGATATATCCGGCAGCAAATATACTTACGCAAAGGGCGGTAATAGCGGCTCCGGCAACAGTGCCGGCAGTAACGGGACTTATTTCGGTGACGGCGGAAGTGGCGGCGGTAACAGCAACAAAGACGGCGGCGCCGGGAAAGACGGGGTCGTTATAGTCCGCTTCCTGTTCAGCGAGTAACAAATGGAATCTTGGGTTTGCGCAGGGCGCAAACCCCGTAAAATCAAAACCGCGTATGCGGTTTTGACTAAGCAAGCGCGTCCGCGCTTGCGACGCGCAACGGGATTGTAGGGGTGCGAAGCAGCCGCGCCAAAGGCGCGGCCAAAGCCCCGAAAAGCCCGGTTTTTGCCTGCCGCAGGCGCGCCTGCGGCAGGCAAAAATGCGCCCGATTTCTTATTACCGTGATTATCGAATTTAAACACAGTCCCTCATTATTCAACGCCGTTTTCACGCTGAACGCGGGGCAGGAAACCCGCGGTTGACTCACGGGGCGCGTAATTTCATAATTATCAAATGAACGAAAATCTAAGCCGCAGCGACAGCTACAAAAAGGCGGGCGTTGATATAAACGCGGGTTACAAGGCTGTAGAACTGATTAAAACTCATGTTGAGCGCGCGCGAACCGGCGGAATGTCAGGCGGGCTTGGCGGTTTCGGCGGCCTTTTTGAGTTGGATATTTCCGGCATCCCGAATCCGGTGCTGGTCTCCGGCACGGACGGCGTCGGGACAAAACTGCGTATAGCCTTTTTGACGGACAAACACGACACCGTTGGCATAGACTGCGTGGCGATGTGCGTGAACGACGTTGTCTGCTCGCTCGCTCGTCCGCTCTACTTTCTTGATTATATCGCCTGCGGAAAAATTATTCCCGAAAAAATTGCCGCGATTGTCTCCGGTATCGCGGACGGCTGTGTACAGGCGGGTTGCGCCCTTATAGGCGGTGAAACGGCGGAAATGCCCGGTTTTTATCCCGATGATGAATACGATCTTGCGGGTTTTTCCACAGGGATTGTTGATAAAAGCCGTATAATTGACACGAGCCGCGCCTCCGCCGGAGACCTTATTATCGCTCTGCCAAGTTCCGGCGTTCATTCAAACGGTTTTTCTTTGATTCGCAAGGTATTCGACCTAAACGAAAACGATAAAAACGCCGTCCGCAAGACGCTTGACACCTACGTTGAGCCGTTAAAAAAAACATTGGGGGAAGAATTGCTGACCCCGACGCGAATTTATGTAAAACCGGTGTTGAATCTGGCGCAAAGGGTATCGATACACGGCGCGGCGCACATCACAGGCGGCGGCTTTTACGAAAACATACCGCGCTGTCTGCCGGACAAACTTTCGGCGCGTATAAATAAGGCGGCGTTGCGGATACCTCCCATATTCGGCCTAATCGCGGAAAAGGGAAACATTGATGAGCGGGATATGTTCAACACCTTTAACATGGGGGTTGGCATGATACTTGTTACCGCCGCCGCCGATTCGCAGACTGCTCTTGAAACACTCGCCGGAGAGAACGCCTACATACTCGGCGAGATTGTCCCGGGCAATCACGGAGTTGAATTTGTATAGCGGACTTTCGCCAACCCGGTTGCTTGCCGCCTAAGTCTTTGCAAAACGCCCCGCATTTTGCGTTTCCATAACTTCGTAAAATCAAAAGCGCGTATGCGGTTTTGATTAAGGAAGCGCGTCCTGCGCCTGCGGCGCGCAAGCGATTGAAGCGGTATGAAAACGCTTTCAGCGTTTTCATAATAGCGGAAAGCGCGGTTTTTGCGCCGCTTTAGCGGCGTGAAAATGCGCCCAAATTCTTATTATTAAAACCATCAAACTTTCAGCGTATATCTAAGACAAAGTATTGTCAGTAAACGAATTATAGCGAAAAGGAACAGACAAACAACATTTTTTGATCACCACCTATAGTCTGGCGGTTCCCAACTGTGTAGTCCGGTGACTCCTGCCCACAGTCAGACAATCTCTAATTATACCATAACGGCTTAATAGCCTCACGGAAACATCCCGCAGATTATTTTATTACGTGACTCATAGTCTATAGACTTATAGTCTACAGATTCTATATTTATAGTCTTATGAAAAAGAAAGATGATTTGTTAGTTTTATTCGGCGAACAGTTAAAGAATTTCCGCAAGGAGCGTGGTATTTCTCAGGAGGAGTTGGCATTTCGGGCTGAACTGGACAGAACCTATATTTCTGGTCTCGAATGCGGCAAACGCAACCCGACCTTGAAAATTCTGGTAAAATTGGCAGTTTCATTGAATATGAAGCCAAGCGAACTATTGATGAATTTACATTCCATTGCGGAGAATTTATATGCACAAAATAACGAAAGGTGAAATCCGGTATCATACAAAAGCATCGGAAAAATATATAGACGTGGTTTTTGTTTATGAATCATCACCGCCGTATATCTGTTCCGTCCCGATTGAATATAGGCGCACGGGAACAGAAATCGCCGATGACGCGGTTGATGTCTATTTGGAAGAAGTCTACGAAAAAATTAATCCGGCTCAGTGGGAACGGTGGAAAAATGAGCAAAAAGATTTTTGGGGAACAAAACCGGGGGCGGGAATTACTAAAGGCTTTTTTGATGCGCTCTCTGAAACATTCGGCTGGTGCTGTATTTATTGCGATTTGCCGCAAAATCCCAATTGGGCGCGGAGAATTCAGGATTTAAAAGAATTCGGTTACACTATAGCGACAAACACCAAAAGGCGCTGTGAAAAATGCAATAGAAATACTACGCAGTTATTACTGTTGCCATTACCTCGCGGCGGCATAACAGGCTATGAAACATGGAATAAAGAACTGCGGGAAAAAATTGTAAAAACGCTGGAAACCTATGATGTTTATGAAGCGAAAACGGCGAAATAAAGAAGGGCTTTTGCCTGATCATAAATTTCCCGAAATCCGCTGGGACGATGAGACGCGGCGCGGTTCTTTGGAAGGTCTTTCCGATACGGAAATCAAAAATGATTTTCAATTGCTCACTAACCAGCGCAACCAGCAAAAAAGGGAAATTTGCCGGAACTGCTATCAAACAGGTAAGCGTGGTATGATTTACGGAATCCCCTACTTTTATCGGGGAGACGCAACTTGGGACAAGGATATTCCACAGCGCGGGAAAGAAGCGGAAAAAGGATGTATTGGCTGTGCGTGGTATGATATAGAATACTGGCGTCAGGAACTGATTAAAAGGTTAAAACTCCTTCTTTAAAAATTTTTACGTTATGGGGAAAATTTTTATTGGCAATCTTGTTTAAACCGGTCAAAACCGCTTTCCCAATGTTTTCTCCAAGTAAGGGCGGAACAGCGTTTCCAATTTGCCACATGGCTTTTTTCATGGTTCCGGTAAAGAAAAATGAATCAGGGAATGTCTGAAGACGCGCCATTTCACGTGCGGAAATGCACCGGTTCAAATAGGGATGTATATGCGTCCCCCCATGGTTTTCTTTTATTGTCATACAGGGAAGTCCCGGATACTGACGCTTGAATGCGTCAAAAAATGTTTCGTATAATGAGCCTCCGGGCGGAACTTTTGACAATCGTTCCATGAACTCTTTGCTGTGTTTTGTCCATTCATGATTGATCTTTGGATCGGGAACATCGGGTGATAAATCAGAAATGGCGCTTTCTATGGGAATGTATTCTTCTTTTGACAATTGAGGAGTGGGATAATAATTGGGCAAACCATATTTATTGGCGATAAATATGGCACGGGACCTAAATTGCGGGACACAATAGGTTGCCGATTCCAATACAGCAACAGACATATTTGCATAGCCAATGTCCGCAAATTCCCGAAGGATTGCGTCTTTTACTTTGCCGTTTTTCATGGTCAAAATGCCGGGAACATTCTCAAGCACAATATACCATGGCTTTAATTCGTCAACAACCCGGACAAATTCATAAAACAGTTTGTTCCGGGGATCGTTTGGGTCTCGTTTTCCCGCAACTGAAAAGCCCTGACACGGCGGCCCACCTATTACCAAGTGAATTTTCTGTTTCCCAAAGTATTTTTTGGGGTCTAAGTTTTTTATATCCCCATTGTAACACTTGCAGTCAGGAAAGTTTAATTTATGGGTATTCGCCGCAATTTCAACAATTTCCACTGAACCCGCCGGATTCATTCCAGCTTGCAAAAATCCCTGGGTTAAGCCGCCGCAACC
>JAITDS010000013.1 GCA_031282435.1 Spirochaetaceae bacterium | reverse complement strand
CCATTTCTACAGACCTCACGCCGCTCTCGGTTTCTTGACCCCCGCCGAATTTTCCTCTACTCCGGGCTTACACATTCACATCCCGTAACTGTCCTATTTGTTATGAGAACGGACAACCGGGTTGAAAGTTGGGGGGAGGGGGTGGTACAATGGCAGGCATGGATGACTGTATATTCTGCAAAATCGCGGCCGGGGTAATACCGGCGAAGAAGATTTTTGAAGATGACGAGATGCTTGCCTTTCACGATATAGATCCGCAGGCCCCCGTACACTTTTTAGTGATCCCAAAACGGCATATAAAAAATATTATGGAATGTGAAAAAGAGGACGGCGCGCTGCTGGGAAAACTAATGCTAAAAGCGCAGGAAATAGCGCGGAAACTAGGCTGTGATGAGACAGGAGCGCGGTTCGTCATCAACTGCAAAAGCGACGGCGGACAAACTGTGGACCACCTGCACATACACACACTAGGCGGACGAAAACTAGAGTGGCCCCCCGGTTGAATCCTCCGCGACCCGGACCGGGGAGCGTGTTTTTGAAAATACTTTTTTGCCGGATAACCCTTCTTATACTGGTACTGGCGGCGGCAAACGTTGGAAGCGCCCGCGTAGAAGGACAAGAGCTACCGGAACCGGCGGAACCTCTGTGGCGGCTTAAAGAACCACGTCTAGAAGAAAATCCCATAAACCTGATAGGCATGAGCGTCAAAGAGTTGTTTGAAAATTACGGCCCCCCCGCCGCGGTTTACGCTTCACGCGGAATTGAGACATGGCAGGACGACGTTGTATTTGAATACACCGGAGTTGATTTTTACATATACAAAGACAAAGTTTGGCAGATAAGCCTTGACGCGGGAAAAGGAGTGCGAATAGGCGACCCGAAAGCGGCGGGGATGCTGGTTTTAGGGGAAGCGGCGCGTGATAACGACAACCACATATTAGGAAAAATACCGAATACAAGCTGGCCGCTGGAATGGCGCTTTAACATAGAAGGCGGTAAAATAAGCGCAATATATTTATACAGGATGGATTATTAAATGACAAAAATATGTCTATGCTTGACGGCAAAAACAATTGAGCGCGATTTAGAAATACTTAAAAAGTACAGAAAATACATTGACATAGCGGAACTGCGGGCGGACTGCCTGACACACGAAGAATGTTTTTCGATACGGCGCTTTCCGGAACTTGCCGGCCTGCCTGTAATACTTACAATACGCCGTAAAAGCGACGGCGGATGTTTTGAAATGAGCGAAAGCTCCCGCGTTGTACTTCTTTCAAAAGCTATGGCCTTTGCCGAAGTCGATGTGCGGCATAATTTCGCGTACATTGATTTAGAAGAAGATATTGAGCTGCCCGGTCTGGAAGAAGCCGCCCGCGCCTTTGGAACAAAGATAATACGCTCTTTTCACAGTTTTAACGGACCTTACGACAACCTAATCAAACGGATAAACGCGCTGTACCATGTAGGCGATGAAATAGCTAAAGCGGCAATTAAGATAGACGACCTTGATGACGTAACCCGGCTATTCCAAATATCTAAAGAAATAACCGGTAAAGAAAAAATCCTAATCGGTATGGGCGACAGTTCAATCTGCACCCGCATACTTGCGAAAAAACTAGGCTCTATTATCTGTTATACATCTCCGAAAGATGAAAAAGACCTGCCTGTCGCCGCTCCCGGACAGCTTGACCCCATTGAACTAGGGGAATTTTACCGCTTTCGCTCAATTACGCGCGAGGCTAAAATCTATGGCATACTGGGTTACCCGCTAAAAGCGACGTCAAGCCCGTCATTTTTTAACAGAATATTTGACCGCGAAAACAAAAATGCCGTATACATACCATTTCCATCCCAATCCGTCCCTTCATTTTTTAGACTGGCGGATGAGATAGGGTTACTCGGCGCGTCCGTTACAGTCCCGCATAAAGAAGCCGTACTGCCGCACTTGACGTCAATGTCGGAGCAAGTGGTATCCGTAGGCGCGTGTAATACGATAGTTCGTTCAGAAACAGGCTGGGACGGTTATAATACCGACACGGAAGGCTTTTCCGGCTCTTTATTGAACTTCATAGAACGAAAAAACTTTAAAGGGAAACGAATAACCATAGTGGGGGCGGGTGGGGCGTCCCGCGCGGTTGCGTCCGAGATACACAGACTAAAAGGCAAGGCGGTGATTCTAAACAGAAATGAAATACGCGCTCAGCAGCTTGCGGAAGCCTATCACTTTCAATACGGCGGCCTAGACCCAAACGGAATAAAACTAATTAAGAAATTTCCGGACATAATCATACAAACAACATCGATGGGAATGGAACCGGATATAAACGACGATCCGCTGCGGGATTACCAGTTTACGGGCAAAGAAGTCGTTATGGACATTATCTATAAACCGGAAATGACAGCGCTGTTAAAACGCGCCGCCAATGCCGGCTGTCGCACATTGAACGGTACGGATATGCTGCTTCGGCAAGCAAAGCTGCAATATCAATATTTCTTTGGTAAAACTTATCCTGAAGACTAAATATGGCGCTTAACTGGAAAGAGATAGATCTTATTTTATCCGAGCTGGATTTGGCGGGAAGCCAGATTCAAAAAATAAACCAGAATGATTATGACATACTGTCGCTGCGCCTGTACGGACAACACGGCGAGCGTACTCTGCTTGCCGTGATACGGAGCGGAGTATGCCGTCTGCATGAAACTTTCCGCGCCATTCCCAAAAACGAAAAACCGCTCCGATTTGGGGAACTGCTAAAATCCCGCATATTGAACGGCCGGATAGAAGAGGCGGCGCAGATAGGAAGCGACCGTATCGTGCGATGCGCGATACGGCGCGGCGAGCTTCGTTACAAACTGTACTTTCGCCTATGGTCCAACGCCGCCAATGTAATACTCTGCGGCGAGGACGATAAAATCATTGACGCTATGCGCCGTCTGCCGAAACGAGGTGAGACTGGCGGCGCTTACTATAAACCTGAGGCATCTGAGAAAACAGCGTCTGACCGTTACCAAGTCCGCGAACTGGAAGGCGAGGGAAGTTTTAACGAAAAAATTGACCGCTGGTACGCGGAACAAGGCGAGGCGTTGTCGCTTGAAAGCCTGCGGGCGGAAGCCACGCGGCGTTTTGAAGGCGGCGTAAACCGTCTTGAGGCGGCCTTGTCGCGTCTGCGTGAAAAAGAAGCCGAATACTCAGGCGCAGAGCGGCTTAAAGAGTACGGCGGAATAATCATGGCAAACCTGCCGTTGTTCGGCGGGCGGGACGGTTCGGGGAATGAATGGATAGAAGCGGAAGACTTCTATTCCGGCGGCGGCATTATACGCATAAAAGTTGACCCCAAAAAAAGCGGGGCGGAAAATGCCGCCGTGTACTATGAGCAGTACCGGAAAGCAAAAAGCGGGCTTGACGATTTACGCGCCGAGATTAGCGAGGCGGAAAGCAAAATTGCCAAGCAAAAAGAGACGCTGGCGCGGCTTTTGGAAGAGACTAATCCGCTGCGTTTGAAAAAACTAATCGGCGGCGCTGTACGGCAGGCGTCAAAAAATACGGAAAAAAAGCGTCCGGGATTGTCGTTCATGCGCGGCGATTGGCTGTTGATAGTAGGCCGGGACGCAAAAGAAAACGACGAACTGCTGCGCCGCCATGTAAAAGGAAACGACATATGGCTTCATGTACGCGACTTTGCCGGTTCTTATGTGTTTATAAAACATCGTTCCGGGAAGACGGTGCCGCTGACGGTGCTTCTTGACGCGGCGAATCTTGCGCTGTTTTACTCGAAAGGGCGCAACGCGGGCAAGGGAGAGTTGTTTTATACTCCAGTCAAATACTTGCGCCGCGCCAAAAACGGGCCAAAAGGTCTTGTGCTGCCAACTCAGGAAAAAAACTTAAGCGTAAAGCTGGAGGACTGGCGGTTAAAAGAGCTTGAAAACTGCCGCATATAATTTATGTTTTTGGAGTTGTATGTGTGTGGCGGCGCGGCGGCTGGTGGCGGTTGTGCGGGCAGGGGTGTGATAAGGGCAGGGCGGGGTTCCGCCCGGACAGGCGGAACATAATTTTAGTATTCGTTTCTGCCGCGAACTTTCTTTACCAATTTACGGCGTAAAGCCTTATTTTTTCTATTTAGAATGGTTGAAGGTTTTTCGTAATACTCTCGTTTTTTGAACTCACGAATAATGCCTTCTTTCTCGACCATACGCTTAAACCGTTTGATGGCCTTTTCTAAAGGCTCGCTGTCGTCAACAATGATATTTGCCAAGTAAAAATCACCTCCTTCCCTTAAAGGGTCAAGATTTGGAAAGCGCCTAACTCAATCGACACCCCCTATTTCTAAAAATTATAGCATGATTTTTGGAATAGGGTCAAGCGGTGTGTCCGTTCTCATAACAAATAGGACAGTTACGGGATGTGAATGTGTAAGCCCAGAGTAGAGGAAAATTCGGCGGGGGTCAAGAAACCGAGAGCGGCGTGAGGTCTGTAGAAATGGT
>JAITDS010000254.1 GCA_031282435.1 Spirochaetaceae bacterium | reverse complement strand
GCTATAAGGCTTTCCAGGCGGGCTATTATCATAAAATCGCCGGTAACCTGCGCCCGTTTTCCGGCGGATATCTTTAGGCAAAACTCTTCCACAGGGCAAAGCTCTTGGGCCGCGTCCGTGCCGAACAGCGAATTCTTTTTTAGTCCGGTCTTGTCCTCTATAATGACGGCGGAAACCCCGTTGCGTTCCAGCGTCCGCACCGTAAAAACAAAATGTTCCGGTTTGCCGCCCGTATCCCCGTCAAAAATAACGGGTTTTGTGGTACATTCAAGTATGTTTGTTAAATCCTGCAAGCGCGAGGTTAGGTCGACCGCCTCTATATCCGGCTTGCCTTTCGCGGTGGAGTCGGTGAGGCTGGAAAGCCAAATCCCGTCAAAAGAGCGCAAAAGGCCGTCCTTTTCCACTTCCAGATTTTCTATAATCAAGCCGGAAAGCCCCGAATGGGCCTCCAATATACGAACCACCGGTTTAAGTTCTATCAGACGGCGCAGGGTTTTTAGCCGCGCTTGCGGGGTGGTTCCCAGAGTGCGCCGCGCTTCGGAAAAAGCCGCCGAGTTCACGCCTTGCGTGTACGGTATCTCGATAACTTCGCCGCCCAGTTCCTTCATTACGGCGAACACGTCGTCTCGTTCCTTGCGCAGAGTTCCGGTTTTCCAGTCGTCGCCGTGAATTATCGCGTCCGGCCTATACCGCCGCAGGTTTGGGACGTAGCTCCACTCCTCCTGCGGCACTACGCGCTCCACGCCTTTTATCTGCTCCACCACCGCTTTGCGTTGTTCGTAGCTTAAAAACGGCAGCCGCTTGTGCGCCGCAATCGCCTTGTCGGTTAAAAGGCCGACCAAAACTTCTCCGCGGGAAGCCGCCTCGCGTATGATGTTGATTATGCCCGGATGCACGACATCTCCGCGCATACCAAGATATATAGTTTTCATTCAAAGTCCGTTAAAAGTTATAAAAGGGGGAAGCCTCCCCCTTCGCCCGCGCTTCGCTGCGGTCTACCCTCTCTGCGGGGGCTGGCCGCCCCCGCAACGCCCCCGCGCAATACGCGCGTCCTATGGCCGGCAAATCATAAAAAAAGAGCCGCGAACAGGCGCGAATTAACGCTGATTTTCGCTAAAAATTTGCGCCGGGCATGGATTTGCGATTACCGGCGTTCCGGACGCTATTATTCCCGCCGAGCTTACGCTCATTGTTAAAATTATAATCGCCCCCCTCCCCTCTTTCAAGTCGCCAACAGACCGCCGGCCAGACGGTCCCCCGCCGCGCAGAGCGCCGTGTCTTTCGGCGCAGGCTAATTGACGCGCCCTCGCGTGTGGCGCTATACTGTTGCCTATGTTGACGCATGAACGTTTTCAGCCGTTTTTTAATGACGAATCGCAGGCAAATTTACACGAAATCCCCCCCCCCCCCCGTAAATTTACGGCTTAAAACCTCTATTAACAAAAACGGTTTTCCTCTAATACGGCGTGAAATGAACCAATCCCGCCGCTTAAAAATATCTTTTACATCATTTACATTTTTTCTCTTTTTCTATCTTTCCGGTAGAAAGACTATACGCAATACACAATAGGAGTAAAAAGCATGGCTGATTTACCGAAAGGTTTTTCTATAAAAACCAAAAACATGATGAAGGTTATAGTTGAAAAAAAACTTGGCGAAGGCGGACAGGGGGCAGTGTATCAGGTCGATTACAACGGCAAGCAAAAGGCGCTCAAATGGTACTCAGGCAAAAGAATCAAAGACCCTGCCAAATTTTACGCAAACTTGGAAAACAACATCAAAGTGGGCAGGCCAACCAGCGCGTTCCTTTGGCCGGAGGACATTACCGAAAAGTCAAGTGGCGCATTCGGGTACGTCATGGATTTAAGGCCGTCTGAATATCATGATTTTTCAAAGTTCCTAACCGGCAGGGAATGTTTTGCCAGTATAACGGCGATGACCAACGCGGCTCTGCACATTACCGCCGGTTTTCGGGAACTGCACTTGAAAGGCTACAGTTATCAGGATTTGAACGACGGCAACTTTTTTGTTAATCCCAAAAACGGCGACGTGCTGATATGCGACAACGACAACGTTTCAGCGTACGGCAAAAATTCCGGCATAGCTGGAAAAGCCCGCTATATGGCGCCGGAAATCGTAGCAAAAGGCGCCAGACCCGATATAAAGACGGACCGTTTTTCGCTGGCGGTGGTGCTGTTCCTGCTATGGACCCGTAACCACCCGCTGGAAGGCAAGGCCGCCTGTCCGGTGTGCATGGACGCAAAGCACGAAAAGAAAATATATGGTGAAAACCCTGTTTTCATTTTTGACCCGGAAGATAGCTCCAACCGGCCCGTGCATGGCTTACACAAAGGCGCGATAAGCTTCTGGCCGCTTCTGCCGTCTTACGCGCAGGACTTGTTTATCAAAGCGTTCAGCAAGGACGTACTCGCAAATCCGGCAAACCGGATAATCGAACAGGACTGGCTGCGCCTTTTTATCCGTATGCGCTCCGAAATATACAAATGCCCCTGCAAAGATGTGTATTTTGCCGATCCGGTAACGCCGAACAACTGCCCCGGGTGCAGTAAAACAAATACGTTTCCATATTACATAAAGACATACCGCTACAATCTGCCCGTACACCAGCGGACAAAACTTTACGCCTGTCATACGGAAAAAGATTCCGATGATTTCCAGACGCTTAGCGGAGGACTTACGGCGCGGGGCGGCGATTTTGAACTTACAAATGTGTCGGGCAAAAACTGGAACGTTACGGTTAACGGAAACACAACGGCGCTTGCGACCAACGCCGCCGTTAAACTTAAAAAAGGAATGACTATCAATTTCGGCAGCGCCGAAGCTGAAATCATATAAATCGAAGGAGAATAATATGGCCTTGACCGATAAGATTGAAATTCCCCGCAGGACGATGGTGCTTTTTTTCGTCATTGATACCTCCGGGAGCATGGACGGAAGCAAAATCGGAGCGGTGAATACGTCCATTGAAGAAGTTATCCCCGCAATTAAGGAAGTGTCCAACGATAACGCCGACGCGCAGATAAAAATCGCCGCCCTTGAATTTTCCTCCGGCGCGCGCTGGATAACCACAAACGGCCCGGTGGACTGCGAGCAATTCCGCTGGAACTATCTTGATGCCGCAGGCGTTACCGACTTTGGCGCCGCCTGCAAATCCCTGAACGATAAACTTTCCACCAAAGCTTTTATGCACGAGGCTACCGGTTCCTTTGCTCCGGCGATTTTTCTGCTTTCTGACGGTGAACCCACCGACGACTGGCAGAGCGCCCTGCAAACTTTGCGGCAAAACAACTGGTTCAAAGCGGCTGTTAAAGTGGCAATCGCCATAGGCGACGATGCCAACAAAGATATGCTCAAAGAGTTTACCGGCAGCATGGAAGCGGTGCTGGAAGCGCATAACACGGCAATGCTGAAAAAAATGATAAGGTTTGTCAGCGTTACCGCGTCCAAAGTTTCCAGCAAAAGTTCCAATGTGAGCGATTCATCATCGGGGATGGGGGATGAGGCAAAACAGAAAGAGCTTAACACGGCGCTGGACGAATTCGCCGCGGAAACCGCCGCCGCGCCGGATAACGATCAGGACGACTGGTAATGGTGTATAAATCTTTTGCCGCATCAGTAGTTGGAAGCAACCATATAAAACACGGCAAGGACAAAGAAGACCGGGCAGGCTGTCTTGACAACCCTAAGATGTCTCTGGCTATTGTAGCGGACGGACACGGCGCGGACGAATGTTTCCGTTGCGCAACTGGCGCAAAAATAGCCACTGAATGTGCCATCGATGCGTTGCAGGATTTTATAAATAAGCTTGAGCCGCGCTTTAAGGAGGATTTTTTACGCAAAGCATCGCCGCCTTCCCGTCAGGAATTTGACGGGATGCTGCGAACCCTTGTAAAAAACATCATTGCCCGTTGGCACGACGAAGTAGATATGGATATTAAGGCGAAGCCGTTTACCGCCGCTGAGCTTGAAAAAGCCGGTGAAAAGTACCGTAAAAAATACGAGGCGGGAGAGTGTCTTTACAAAGCCTACGGTACTACGCTGATTGCGGCGGCGGTAACGTCGCATTATTGGTTCGGCATCCACATCGGGGACGGGCGTTTTACCGCGCTGTACCGGGACGGTTCATTTGACCAGCCTGTTCCATGGGACGAAAAATGCTTTTTGAATCAGACCACTTCTATCTGCGACGAAGACGCGGCGGAACGGGCGCGCGTTTATCATTCATTCAACAGCGAGAAAGCGCCTCCCGCCGCGATTTTCTTGTGCAGTGACGGTGTGGACGACAACTATCCTGTTGAAGAAAACGAAAAATATCTTTTTAGGCTGTACCGCACCATCGCGCTTACCTTTGCCGAAGAGGGTTTTGATTCCACTACTAGGCAAATAAAAGATTTGGCAAATTCATTCGCCTCCAAAGGCAAAGGCGACGACACAAGCATTGCGGGCATGGTCGATATGGATGTGATAAAACAAGCCGCTCCAATCTGGCGGCGGCAAATCGCGGCAGAAGAACAAGCCGCTGAAAAAACGTTATAAGGAGGGATTGTATGAAAAATTAACTGTTATTGGCAACGCGGGACATTATTATAGAGAACAAACAAACCAACCTCGTATGAGGGAGGTTAATAAATTTTGACGATGGGAAAGACCATGGAGAAAGAAGTATGAAAAGAATTTACAGAGCACAAGCAAAACATCATGAATATCTTATACCAACAGCTTTACGTGACCACAATCTTTTATGGCTGGATAAGAATATTCCGGTTACAGAAGGGATTAGTTTAAGTGTTCCCCCCAGGGATAAATCAGGTTTTCCAAAACCTGAATATCATTTTGATGAACGCAGTATAAGGGCTTATTATTTATCCATTAGACATATAATCAACACTATTCATAACAATCAAATTTTTAAGAATTTTGCGCTTTTGGACCAGGACTGTTATGATTTATTTAAAGATGTTCATGATGGAAAAGACTTGAGAATTAATGACACAGTCACTGAATTTAACAGGTCTTTTATGGATGTTGCGCTAAAACTGTCTACTTCTACATCCTTTCAGTATCTTCCTTACGAAAAATTGCCATTCCTAAAATTAAGTCATCATTTCCAGCATTTCAATTTGAACTTTGATGAATTACCTTATGTTGATAAACCTCCTTATATGGAAAATCAAATATATGACAGAAAAATAGATACATTCCCCACAATGTGTTTGGATTTTAGTGATGACCTTGATATAATGAAGGCATTTGGTTTTATAAATGATAACTCCATTGTATATTCAATAAATATAGATGAAGTTCCTCAGTCTATTTATGACTCGTATCACCGTGAGTATGACTGGATGCTTAATGGTCGTACACCTATAGGTAAAAACACAAATAAACTAATGAAACTTCAAAAAGGTTATTGTATTTATTGGCCATGGAAATACACCATAGAAGAAATGAAAGAAAACAAAATGTTTGATTTTAAAGTTGAACAAATAACCCATGAACATTAATCTATTAAACATCGTCAAACAAATAGCCGCTTCACATGGTGAAGCGATACTCACTAACCCGCAACGGCTAAAGGCATTTTTTAGCGACCTTGCCAAAGACGAACCAAAACCCCTGCGTATTGCCTTTGGCCGCTGTGTCGAAGCCGGAGCGTATAACGCGCTTAAAAACGCGCCGGATGCCGCAGACCGCGCGGAACGCAAAGCGATAATCGCGCAACGGGTGCGTGGCGAGCATGGCCTTGACACGGCGCTATGCGCCGAGGCGCTGGACATTTTGGAAGCGGCGCTGTTTGCGAGCTCATATAAAGACTGCGTTGTGTCGCATGACATCAAATTGGATTATAACCGAACTATAAACCCCACTCCAAATGACGCGGCAGCATATTGTGACCGCGGCAGGGCGTATTCCGACAAAGGAGACTACGACAGCGCTATTGCGGACTTTAATCAGGCTGTAAAGCTCGATCCGAATAACGCGGTCACGTATCGCAACCGCGGCATTGCGTATTACAACAAAGGGGACTACGACAGCGCCATTGCGGACTATACTCAGGCTATAAAGCTCAACCCGAATAACGCGGTCACGTATAACAGCCGTGGCATTGCGTATTACTGCAAAAGCGATTACGACAGTGCCATTGCGGACTATACTCAGGCCATAAAACTCAACCCAAGTAACGCTGTTATGTATCACAACCGCGGCCTTGCGTATTACTGCAAAGGCGGCTACAACCGCGCCATAGCGGACTTTAATCAGGCTATAAAGCTCGACCCGAATGATGCGGACACGTATAACAACCGAGGTAGGGCGTATTACTACAAAGGGGACTACAACCGCGCCATAGTGGACTACACAGAGGCCATAAACCTTGCTCCCGATTTTGCAAACGCATATTACAACCGCGGGCTTGTATATACCCAAAAAGGCAGTTGGAACCGCGCCATAGCGGACTTTAATCAGGCTATAAAGCTCGACCCGAATGATGCGGACACGTATAACAGCCGAGGCAGGGCGTATTACTACAAAGGCGGCTACAACCGCTACAACCGCGCCATAGCGGACTACACAGAGGCCATAAACCTTGCTCCCGATTTTGCAAACGCATATTACAACCGCGGGCTTGTATATTATGCCCAAAAAGGCAGATGCAACAGCGCACGCACGGATTTTGAACGTGTATTGCGAATTGACCCAAACCATGCCGCAGCCCGCGAATGGCTGAATGAATTGAGAGACTATTAAACGTGGGAAATGAACCTCACCGCCATGAAGGGCGGAATATTAGACACACTGCGAATAAGGACTAACCCATGAATACCAACCTATTGAACATCGTTAAACGTATCGTTGCCGAACAGGGCGAAGCGGTACTCGGCGACCCGCAGCGGCTCAAACCGTTTATTAAAAGCTACGCTCAAACCGTGCCGCAGGACGAGCGCCGCGCCTTTGGCCGCTGTGTCGAAGCGGGCGCATATAACGCGCTTAAAAACGCGCCGGATGCCGCAGACCGTTTAGAACGCGGTAATTTTAGAATATTACCAAAGTTTGAGTACAAGAGGAGGTAACGCAATGGAAAATCATTGGTATGTAATAACCGGAAATATAAATCTTGACAATTTTACAAAACTATTGACTGTAG
>JAITDS010000240.1 GCA_031282435.1 Spirochaetaceae bacterium | reverse complement strand
GGGATAATCAGCAACAAACGCCGCGCTATATAGGTCAACACTGTCCGTTAAGCATACTAAAAGCGGATGTTTACGTCAAATGTTCGTTAAGGTCAACGCGCCGCCGCGTTAAGCGCGGGAGGCAGGGCTGTTTTCTTGCCGAAGGCAGGGCGGGGAAGCGGCTGGCCGCCCCACTGGCGGGGTGGGCCGCAGTCTACAGTAGCGTATGCCAACCGCCCTTTTCATGTTGAAGGCGAGGCAGGAAACCCACTGGTGGGCTGGCGGCGAGTAGTGGGCGGGGCTGGCGGAAGGTGGGGGGTAGTGGAAGACGCGCTTGCGTAGCAAGCGTGGCTGGAACTAGGGGGGCGCGTAACGACAGGGACGGTTTGCGCCGCCATGCTGGAAACAGCGCCCCCCTTTTACGGTTTACGGATTTCACGGATTAATGAACTTGCACGGAAGTTAAAGCCTTTTTCTTGCTGAAGGCAGGACAGGAAAAAGTTTCCGAACAACTCTAATCAATACCGATAGCTTTACGCAGACGGGACAGTGTACCGGATGCTATACGCCTTGCTTTTTCGGAGCCGTCCTTCAGAATAGCGTCTAACCGTTCCGGTTCCGCCATCAATGCGTCAAAACGCCCGCGAATCGGCGAAAGCTCACGATCCGTCACACGGAACAACTCTTCCTTTGCCTCACCCCAGCCCATGCCTCCGGCGCGGTAACGGGCGGCCAATGCTGCCTGTTCATCTTCTGTGGCAAAAAGCTTATACAACGAAAAGATTTGTGAACTGTCAGGGTCTTTAGACTCCTCCACCCCTTGTGAATTCGTAACAATACGCATAATCAGTTTACGAAGCGCCGCGCCGCCGGAAAAAAGCGGAATGGTATTACCATAACTTTTACTCATCTTGCGCCCGTCAAGACCCGGCACAACGGCAACATCTTCCCGAACAACGGCTTCCGGAATTTTCAGCAAGTCCTTTTTGTAGTTAAAATTGAGCGCCCCCGCAATATCCTGCGCCATCTCTACGTGCTGCGTCTGGTCGCGGCCAACAGGCACAACGTCCGCGTTAAACAGTAAAATATCCGCCGCCATCAATACCGGATATGTAAAAAGCCCCATGTTTATACCGGCATCGCCGTCCTCTCCCCGTTCAATATTCCGTTGAACGGCAGCCTTATACGCATGAGCGCGGTTTAACAAACCCTTTGACGCAAAAGCTGAAAGAATTGTGGCCAGCTCAAACGTTTCGGGAACCCCGCTTTGGCGATAAAAAATAACTTTTTCAGGATCAAGTCCGGCGGCAAGCCATCCCGCGGCAATACCGCGAATCGCCGCCTTCAATTCAGCGGGGTTTTTCATCACGTTTAACGCATGATAATCCGCTATAAAGTACCGCGCCTCGTATTTTTCCGTAAGAAGCAACGCGGGCTTTATAGCCCCAAAATAATTACCAATATGCAATACACCGGTTGGCTTTACGCCGGTAAGCGCTATTTTCATAAACAAAGCATACCGCATAAAAATCTTTGCCTCTACCCGAACACCCGCCAGAGAGATTCCAGCCCAGCCCTCAGCATGGGAATAGTTTTAACTAACAGGAATATACGCTTGAATTCAGTAATAAGAATTCGGGCGTATTTCCGGCGCTTCGCGCCGGAAACCGGGCTTTTCGGGGCTCCGGACACGCCGCCCCGCAGGGGCGGCGTGTCTTTGCGCTTCGCGCAAACCCCTACAATCCCGTTGCGCGAATCAAAAACGCGAGAGCGGTTTGATTTTGCAAGGTTTGCGTTTCGCAAACCAGTTTGCGCGTGTTAAACCGCAATGGACATAAGGCAATTCGCGCTCTTGTCATATTCGACTAAGCCTAGTATGATGATAATATGATTGATCAAGTTTTAATAGAAACGCTTGATTTCAAAGCGAAAAGTCTTGCTAGACGGTGGAAAAACCTCATTCGTAAAGAACCACAGCTTAAACATTACAACGGCTTTACGGACGAGCAGCTTTGCGAGCTAAATATGTCGCTTTACCCGCAACTTGCCCGCGCCCTTGAACGTGGAATAGACCGGAAAGTTGTAGGCGGATACTTTGTTCACATGGGAAAAGACAGGATGGAAAAAGGCATTCCTGTTTCCGAACTAGTATTTGCCTGTAGCTTAAGCCAAAAAACGGTTGTGGATTACATGACTTCCGAATTTGTGAACGAAAATCCGATTGCCGTATACCAGATTTTTGGGGCCATAGACAAAGTAAACGAATTCTTTTTCCTCGGTTGTTTCTACATTATTAAAGGTTTTCTTGAACAAACTTACAGCCACTTGAACAGTCACCATAATGTTTCGGAAGATATACTAAAAACTTATTTTAAGGACGATTTTTTCTTCAAAAATGACATTGATGAAGATGATTAGGAAGTAATAATGAATATAGGCAGCGAGTTGATGAAGTCTCTCGAAATAAATACTGTTTTTACAATGACGATAGCCGGTCATAAAATACCGGTAACCGAAACGGTAGTTATTTCTTGGGTAACCATGGCTTTAATTATTATCGCGGCTTGCGTGGCTGTGCGCAAGTTGGAGCGGATACCGCACGGGGCGCAGGCCGTTGTCGAAGGCTGTGTTGAGTTTTTAAATGGTTTTTCAAAAAAACAATTTGGCAAGTACGCGGATGTTTTTGGCCCGTATATAGGCACGCTGTTTCTTTTTTTGTTAGTCGCCAACATCCTGCCGGTGCTATCCCCCGCATTTATAGCCGGAAAAGAACCTCCGTTTGAGATAAAGCCGCCCGCCCGCGACATCAATCTTTGCGCCGCTTTCGCTCTCATAACCGTTCTGCTTATGCTTTTTACCGGCATTATCTCCCGCGGTCCGGCAGGCTGGTTCAAAAATTTGTTCAAACCCGTACCCGTTATGCTTCCTTTCAATTTGATGGAGTACATAATCAAGCCTCTGTCACTATGCCTGCGGCTTTTTGGCAATATACTTGGCGGTTTTATAATAATGACGCTTATCAGCTTGGCTCTTTCTAACGTGATAAAAGTCGCGATAATAATACCCATTCCTTTATCCCTCTATTTTGATTTCTTCGATGGTTTTATACAGGCTCTTGTTTTTACATTCTTAACCTCTCTGTATCTGTCGGAAGCGGTCGGAATAGAATAGAGTTACATAGAGGTTAAATAATGCCAAAAATAGAGGTGAACGAGGCTCTTTTTTTTAGTCTGGCCGGTAAACACTGGAAAACACGCGGGGAGCTTGAGGACGCGCTTTGCTGCGCTAAGGCTGAATTGGATGAAGACAGCGATAAAAGCCTTCCTGAAACTGAACGGACTTTAAAAATCGAGCTTAACGATACAAATAGGCCGGATCTTTGGGGGACAGCCGGATGCGCCCGTCAACTGCGAATCTATTACGGCGGAAAAAGGCCGTTTTATCCGTTCTTTTCAATGCCCGGCGATATGAAAGACGCGAAAAAACGAGTCATTGTTGAAACTAGCGTTAAAAATGTACGTCCTTGGCTGGCCGGTTTTATAGTAAGCGGGAACGAACTTACCGATGCGGGACTGCGCGATCTGATTCAAACTCAGGAAAAATTATCTTGGAACTACGGGCGTAAACGCCGCGCGATATCTATGGGTGTGTACAGGTCTTTATTGATAAAATGGCCCGTCCACTATAAGGCGGTTGACCCCGATTCGGTCTCGTTTATTCCGTTACAATGGGAACTTTGCGATAGCGTGACGGGGGATGGAGCGGGGGCTAAAACACCGCTTACATTGCGCGAAATACTAAAAAAACACCCTAAGGGCAGGGAATATGCGTTTATTCAGCAGAACGAACCCATGCACCCGCTTCTTGTTGACGCGCGTGGCGATGTGCTTTCCTACCCGCCTATCATCAATTCGGCGGATATTGGCGCGGCGCAGGTAGGCGATTCGGAACTTTTTGTTGAACTTACCGGCACGGATGCCGAAGCGGTTACTCACGCCGCCTCTATCGCGGCCTGTGATCTTGCCGATCAAGGCTGGAACATAGAACCAGTCGAAATATGTTACGAGTACGACGCGCCTTTTGGCAGAATAGTTACAACGCCGTTTTATTTTCAAGAGCCGGTATTTTGCGGCCTTGAACGCATACATAAATTTTTGGGCGAAGCCATAGACGGCAAGACCTGTGTCGCGGCGCTTGAACGCATGGGTTGTAAAGCGGAAAAGCAAAAAGATATTGAGGCCGGAAGCGCTGAAATTGTAGAAGGCGTACGCGCTTGGCCGCCTGAGTACCGCAACGATTATCTTAATGCGGCGGACGTTATGGAAGACGTTATGATGGGGCGCGGACTGGAAACTTTTTCGCCGGAACGCCCGCGTGATTTTACGGTAGGGCGTTTGTCAGACGTAACACTTTTTAGCAGAAAGGTTAAGGAGATACTCATTGGCGCGGGTTTTCAGGAGATGATATACAATTATCTTGGTTCTAAAAAAGATTTAATAAGCAAAATGCGCGGCTCAGGCAACAGGATAATCCGCATATCTAACCCTATGACCGAAAATTACGAGTACGTCCGCGATTCGCCTTTGCCAAGCCTTGCGGCCAGTGAATCCGCGTCCGCAAACGCCCCTTATCCCCACAAAATCTTTGAAATAGGTAAAATCGTGTATAAGGATGCGTCCAAAAACTACGGCACGGCGACCCGCCAGTACGCCGGCATATTGCACGCGGGCGCGGACGCGAACTTTAATACTATCGCGGCTTTGATACAAAATCTGTTTTATTATATTTCGCGGAATTATACGGTTCAAGAGACGGATGATCCTCGTTTTATCCCCGGCCGCGCCGCCGCCATAGTCCGAAACGGCATTGTAGCAGGTGTCTTTGGAGAATTTCATCCTGAACTTCTTGAAAACTGGGACATAAAAGTTCCATGCACCGCCGCTGAAATTGATTTAGACCTGTTTATTCACGCTTAATTTCTTACACACAGCCCCGAGCCCCACAGTGGGCGGGGGGGATTAACTTTTAGGAAGTAAAACAAAAAAAGCTTTGCCCAGAACAAGATTTGAACTTGCATACCTCGCGGCACTGGTACCTGAAACCAGCGTGTCTACCAATTCCACCATCTGGGCATCTTTAAACAAAGAATACAATGAAAAACACTAATTAGTCAATGACACCCGCCGCCGGGTCAGGGCTTCTGCATTTACTTTATTACCGTGATGAAGGAGAAAAGGGGATATTCCGAAGGAATAAGTATGGATATAGGGAAACTGAAAGAAAAGCTGGAAATGGTAACAGACCCCCG
>JAITDS010000161.1 GCA_031282435.1 Spirochaetaceae bacterium | reverse complement strand
ATATTGACCGCCCCAATCGCACCTTCACGGGCGTCGGCGAGCCGTCCGTACAGACTCCCGGATAGTTCTTCCGGCTTTATCCGTTTAAACACCCGGAAAAACGTGCTCTCATCGGGTATCCCGCGGGTCAGTCCCGGAAACTTTCTTAATTCCTCTTCCCGTTCCCGCCCAAAGGCTTCCGTGTCTTCGAAATCCTCTCCGTCACATACCGGCGTTGCCGGTCCGATAACCGGAACAGCTTCCAAATTATGCCGTAGATTTCCCCGTTGTCGGCGGGGGTCTGTTAGCCTTTCCAGCTTTTCTTTCAGTTTCCCTATGTCCATACTTATTCCTTCGGAATATCCCCTTTTCTCCTTCATCCCGGTAATAAAGTAAATGCGGAAGCCCCCCCCCCCCCCCGCGCAAACTCCGTAAAATCAAACCGCTTTCAGCGGTTTGATTCGCGCAACGGGATTGTAGGGGTGCGAAGCCGCGCAGCGGCGAAGCAGACACGCCGCCCCCCTACGGGGGCGGCGTGTCCGGAGCGATAGCGGAGCCCCGAAAAGCCCGGTTTCCGGCGCGAAAGCGCCGGAAATGCGCCCAAATTCTGATTATCGAATTTAAGCATATTTCCCGTTAGCCAACCGCCCTTTTCTTGCTGAACGCAAAGCAGGAAACCCACTGGTGGCCGCCCCTTTCATGCTGAACGCAAGACGCCACTGGCAGGCGGGCAGCAGTTTACAGCCGCGTATGCCAAGCGCCCTTTTCGGACCCGAAAGCACAAAGTGAAACTCGCTTTGGGTATGCTACCGCGTAGCGGACTTTAAACCCACTGGTGGGGGCTGGCGGGCGGATTGCAAGATTAAAATATTAACTACAATTGTAAATTTGATTACTATAAATCTAGTATGATGAAAAATGCGCGTATAGCGGAACTGGAAAATATGATAAGCGGGTATCAGGCGTCTTACTACAACGGCGAAGCCGAAGTTTCGGACGCGGAATTTGACGCCCTTTGGGACGAATTAAAGCGGCTTGCTCCTGAAAGTCCGGTTATAGCGCGGATAGGCGCCGACAGCATTGACGGATTTCCTAAGGCGCGCCACCTTATCCCGATGGGAAGTCAGGAAAAAGCCGCGAATCCGGCCGAATTCCGCGAATGGGCGGAAAAACTGGCGCTTCCGGTCTTTATTGTTCAATACAAACTGGACGGGGCAAGCCTTGAACTCCAGTATAAAAACGGCCTTCTTACAAAAGCGTTGACACGCGGAGACGGCACAATAGGGGATGACATCAGCGCGAACGCCCGCAAAATGCGCGGAGTGATAACGGATTTACAGATGGATTGGAGCGGCGGAGTGCGGGGCGAAGTTCTGATGTTCCATGAAGTATGGCGGACGAAGTATTCCGGCAAAGCGAACTGCCGCAACGCCGCCAACGGGCTGATGCGTAAAAAAGACGGACAAGGCTGCGAAGACCTGACCCTAATCGCTTACGACGTGTCTGCAAACGGAAACGACACCTACTTTAGCGAAGAAATTGAAAAGATTGAATGGCTGCGCGAACGTGGTTTTACGGTGAGCGAAACAAAAGAATTTGACAATGCGGAGGCAGTCATACAGTACCGCGCCGATATGGCCGGACTAAGGATGAGCCTGCCGTTCGACATAGACGGCCTAGTTGTAAAAGATAATAAAACCGATATGGACGACCTGCGCCGCGCCCGCCCCGAGCGTCAAATCGCGTTCAAATTCGAGCTTGAACAGGCGATAAGTGTTCTGCGGGATGTGGAATGGAGTGAATCTGGGGCAACATACACCCCGATAGGCATAATTGACCCTGTACGCCTAGCCGGTACAAGGGTAAAACGGGCGAATCTGTGCAATCCCGCGATGATACGGGACATGAAGCTTGGCATTGGTTCAACAGTCATAGTCGTAAAACGCGGCGAGATAATACCAAAAATCGAAGGCCGCGCCGATTTATGCCTTGACAAATGTCTTGACAAATTGGCGGAAAACCCCGATATGCCGCTGTTCTATCAAAACCCGCAGTTCCAGCCAATAAAACAGCCTACTGTTTGCGGAACTTGCGGCACAGAATTGGTCGATGCCGGCACAAGACTGTACTGCCCAAATACCGCTTGCCCCAAACGCTTGCTGCACCGTATAAAAAAGTGGGTAAATGTACTCGATATACGCGAGGCCGGAACAAAAATACTGCTACAACTTTTTAATAAGGGCAGAATAAGACAAATTGCCGATTTGTATACGCTGGAAATTCAGGAATTGGCGGCTTTCGAGCGAATGGGCGAGCTTTCCGCGTCAAAACTGATACACAATATAAGAACGCCGCGGTCACTGCCTCTGGCGGACTTCATTGCGGGTTTCGATATCGAGGGCGTAGGCAGTCAAATAATGGAAAATATTACGCAGGCGGGCTACGGTACCCTTGAAAAACTTCGAAACGCGGACGTTGAATCGCTTGCCGGAGTATTCCGTATGGGCGAGATTACCGCCCGCTCCATAGTGGACGGCTTAAAAGAGACGGCGGACGACATGGACGCGGTGTTAAAAACCGGCTTAGTTACGATTACCGGCGGCACGGAGCTTCCGCTTACGGGGCAATCGTTCTGTTTTACAGGCGAGCTTAAAACCATGAAGCGTAGCGCGGCGGAGACTAGGGTCAAAAAACTTGGCGGTCTGGTAAAGACATCGGTAACGCGCTCCTTAACTTATCTTGTAACAAATGAGCCTGAAAACGGCTCTTCTAAGAGTAAAAAAGCCGTAAAACTTGGCATAAAACTTCTCAACGAAGACGAATTTATCAAGCTGACAAACCCTTAAACCCGCCCGCCAGTCAGCCCGCGGGTTTACCGGACTTGCCGTTTACAAGAAAACGGCCTTGTCTAACGGGATATATTGTCTAAGTTCTTAACATACTAAATTTGGGCGCATTTTAACCTGCGGCGGATGCCGCAGGTTAAAACCGCGCTTTCCGCTCCAATTTGCGCCGCCGCGTGGCGGCGGCGCAAATTCCGCTGCAATCGCTTGCGCGCCGGCCTTTCCGGGTTTTGCGCGTAGCGCAAAACCCAAAGCAGTTAAAATGAAAGCGGTTTGATTTTACGGGCTTTGCCTTCCGCAAAGCCGTCTCTTCGCTCAAACTCCGGTTGACGCGGTTTTTACACGACCGAATTATGGAAATGCCCGCGGCGGACATTTTTTTCACGCATCTTCAACAAAATATATCCGATTATACTTACAAATAACGCTCCTATAGCGTCAACAATTAAATCCTTCATCGTATCAAAAATAGCGTAATGCCCGGAAAGAACAGTTCCGTCTGGAAGAATATATTGCTGCATATTTAAATTCATAAGCGCATCCATAATAAATTCAATTATTTCCCAAAGCGTATCAAGCATAACCGCAAAACAAAATGAGAAAAAAGAAATAAACAAATTGCTTAATACAAGATTTACTCTTTTACTTTTATTGATAATATCAATTATACAAAAACCAAACGCGCTGAGCATAGCTCCGCTTAATGTATGCAAAACCGTATCCCAGTGATAAAATTTACGGTAATATCCCCATACTTCTCCAAGTATAACCGCCATATATAAAAATAGGATATATAATATATGCATTCCGCTGGAAAATGAAATTTTAAATTTATTTTCTAACGCTGAAGGTAAAAATAATACCGTCGATCCTAATATACATTGCAGTGATATTTTTATATACTCAATAAGAGGGCGGTTATAAAAAAATGTTTTGTCGGTTTTAGAAAAGACAATACCTATTACACTGTAAATAAAAGAGAAAACAAGCATGAATAATAGCACTTGGGCTAATATTTTATACGCCTTCATTTCTTTCTATAAGATTATAGATAAGTATTTATTTAATATTTGTCAAGGAATTTTTTTAAACCTTGTAGCAAACAAGTGATAAGTTCACCTCTGAGACTAACGAGAGAGCGCTTTCTCTGTGGTTCGCCGAGAACCTCCTCTGATATATCTAAACTTGCCCCACGGAAGGGGAAAAACGCACTTTGTTGGTATATGTCTCGCAAATGGCTGCAAGTAACAACTTCCCGTAAAACCATGCCCGGATAAAATTGGTTCGTTTATGTTGAATAAACCGGGAATAAGAGTTAGTTTTCCTAGTTGTTTATTCGCAGTGGGGTCTGCGCTTCCCCGCCCTTTAGAGCGGTTCGAGTTGGCAACGCCAAATAAGAACTGGTAGTAGACGGGTTTGTGCCGCAAACCTCCACAGTTAAATAATTTCCTTACCCTATCGAACCACTTAAATAATTTCAACGCCTACAAGATACCTCGCCGCAAACGCCGGTCTTCGACCTTAGGCGCGCTTGCCGCGAGGTGGTTCATTTTGCATGGATTTTGCAAAAAAACAAATATATAAAACTATGCCTATAGTCATACCGCCCCCCGTTACCGTCTGGAACTGGTCCATGAATTGCCGCGTAACAATGTGGCCGCCGTTTGCGACTGTGCCTACGATTGAAGAGCCATGCACACCAAAAAACCACAAAAACGGCACACTAAAAGCGAGCAATATAGCACCCGGCAGACTGTCCGTCATGCCTTGCAACGGTGTTTGAATGATTTTGTATATAGCTTCTATTACTGTTATGTGCCATAAATTTCTAAATATTAGGTGGTGAGCAAAAAATGTTGTTTGCCTGTTCCTTTTCGTTGTAATTCGTTTACTGACAATACCTTAGCATACTCTTTACCAAGAACTTCACACATTTGACCCACTACCAATATTCGTTCATTATACCGTCGTTTTAGAAAAAATAAAAAATGGAAAATATATGGGGCAATTTTAGAGCTATGACGCGGGGCGGCTGATAAAACGGCATCCAGATTGGAAGACAATACGGGGTTGCGGAATCAAGCCGTGAGGCGGCGGGGAAGACAACTGCGGGACGGCGTCTTTTTGTATCCGGTCTGCCTGCGGATGCCGAACAGTTTGCTGAGAGTGTCCGCTCACATCGGAGAATAGCTATCCAAACTGAAACGCGCCGTCGTTGACCGCCTGCCGGATTTATCAATAGACTTGTTCGCTAACCGGCAAGAATATATAATCAAGGCATGGGAAAGAGAGAAGTGGCGGCAAATGCTAAAGCGGTATTATTTAAGCGATTATACAGGGTGAAACCTGATACGTTTGAAAAGATGAAGTCAATTCTTCAGAAAGAATTCGACATTCCGCGCCATCGGTGAGGGAAACCGCCTAAGTTGACGATACAAATTGTACATAACGTTGAAATATCTACAGGAGTATCGGACGATGGAAAGTGTATCGGCAACGATTACGGCGTTGGAAAGAGCGCTGTTTGTGAAACGATACAACGGGTGGAAAACACCTTGATAAAAGATAAAACCTTCCGTCTGCCTGACAAGAAAGTTCTCAAGCGCGGCACGTCATCCATTGAATACATAGTTGTCGATGTGACGGAAAGCCCGATAAACAGGCCCAAAAAAACCAAAAAGAGCGGTATTCCGGCAAGAAAAAGCGTCATACGATAAAGACGCGGGTAATCATAGAGCAGAAAACGATGAAAATCATAGATGTTCGGGAAGCCAAAGGCAGCGAACATGATTTCAAGATATATAAAGACACTGTCGGGAAACCGGTTCATAAGTCAATCCGTATAGA
>JAITDS010000037.1 GCA_031282435.1 Spirochaetaceae bacterium | reverse complement strand
AATTATTTACGTGGTTGATCGGGTAAGGAAATTATTTAACTGTGGGGGTTTGCGGCGCAAACCCGTCTAATACCATTTTTTATTTGGCGTTGCCAACTCGAACCGCCCTAAAGGGCGGGGTATTAGACCCCACTGTGAATAAACCGCGCTCCTACAGGCAGAGGCGCTTTGAGTATAAAATTTACGGCATGGCATTAATTCTTTACTTGCGAATAATTTAGGCGTTTTTCTGTCAGCCTGTCCGTGTATTTCCGTGTAATTTACACAAAACGCGGAGTATCTTGTGTAAATTACACCAGTAAACAAGAGTATTACTTACAGCTGTTTAGATACTTACTTTCCTGGTTTTGATCCTATCAACGTAAAACTTAGGCTACACTGATAGCGCTCGGCGCTTTCCGGGTTGGTTATTTTTTCAGAGCTATAATATCCAACTGAACCTGTGGAAAAGTCTTTTGCAGGCGCTATAGTAGTCGCCCAGACCTTCCCCTCACTGTCTTTTATCGTAATTTCAAGAAAGCGCGGCGCTTTAGCATCGCGTTTTGCTGGTTCCGGCATAGTTACTCCTTAATGTTTAATAATAGAAAGTATACGCTCAAGGACTTTTTTTCTGTCAAGCGGCTTTATAATAAAACTTTTAGCTCCCAAAAGCAGGCACTTTTTAACTACATCTTCTTTTCCAAGCGCGCTTACCATAATGACCTTGGCATCTTTGTCAAATTCAATTATTTTTTCAAGCGCTGAAACCCCGTCCATGACAGGCATTGTAATATCCATAGTAACTAAGTCAACATTCGGATGTAATACCTTATATTTTTCCACAGCCTGGGATCCATCCGCCGCGTTATCCACAACCTCGTATCCTTCCGAGGTAAGTATCTGTCCAAGTTGCTTGGCGATAAACATTGAATCATCAACTATAAGCACACGATAAGGTGAGCCGTCCGGTTTTAAACCATCCGGCGTTTTTCCCTCAACAGGCAAATCACTTTTTACTACCATTCATTACGCTCCTCCATCATGCATTAAAAAAACTATACTATATATAATGCATAAAATCTATAGTTTCCGCTATGAATTTATCGGCAAAGTTACGATATAGTCAATGATAACTTTTCCTAAAATAGGCGGTGAATTCTAAATATCAAGGCAAATAGCAGGTTTATCCGCTATTTCTCCTGCAATTTGCCGGGGGCTCTTATTTTCCGCGTTTATGATTATATGCGCGATTTTTTCATAGGCGGCAGCACGACGTTTATGAATAGCGGCGTGCTGTTCTTTGGGATTTTTAGCATCGAGGAAAGCGGGCAAGCCGCCGTCCAGAGCCCCGTTCTCTATCCGTTCCCATGCGGTATCAGCACTCACTTCTAAATATACTAAAAAAACAAGCGGGTTTTGAACAAGCGCCGCCATAAGCTCTTCGTTATCTATAAGGCCGCCGCCTGCCGCAATAATCAATGGTTTATCCGGCGCGGTGTTTTCCAGCAAAGAATTTATTGCCCGCGCCTCAGCCTTTTGAAAAATTTCCCGTCCGCGTTTGTAAAGAATACGCGCCGGAGCGCCTTCCCGCTCTTCGATGAGTGCGTCAATATCAACAAAATCACTGCCCAAAATCTTCTGTAGGGCATACCCGGCGCTTGTTTTACCTGAGTGTTTGGGGCCGGTAAGAATAAGGTAGAAAGCGCCGCCGCTCATTCGTCTTTCGAAAGAACGCGCGCCCCGCGCTCAAGCGCAACCAAACCGGTACGCGCTAATTCAAGTATGCCGTATGGCCGCAACATTTGAAGCAGCCCGTTAAGTTTATCAAAACCGCCGGTTGCTTCTATAGTTATTGTAGAGGAAGATATATCTATAACACGTGAACGGAAAATTGCCGCTACCTGAACTATAGCCGAACGTGTTTTTTCGTCTGATTTTATTTTAACAAGCAGAATTTCCCGTTTGATACAGGCATCGTCGTCTAATTTTCGTATGGAAATTACGTCAACAAGTTTTCCGAGTTGTTTTACAATCTGTTCCAATACGGAATCATCACCGGATACCGCTATAGTCATGCGGGAAATGTCTTTGTCTTCCGTCTCGCCGACAGTCAGGCTGTCAATATTAAAACCGCGTCTGCTAAAAAGTCCCGCAACGCGGCTTAGCGTCCCTGCTCTATTTTCTACCAAAACGGATAAAACGTTTGTTTTCATCGTTTCTTCTGTATCTCCTCCAAAAACAATATAAACTCATAGAATTTAATGTATACCAAGCAAATTGGAATGTCTATCAGAACAGCGGATTCCGGTTTCAGATATGAAATAACATCCATGTTTATAAAACGAAAGCCCGTTTAAGTCGTTTGAGTTTGCGCCTCGCAAACGGGTTTGCAAAATGCAAACCCTGTAAAACCAAGCCGCTTTAGCGGCTTGGTTCGCGCGCAAGGGATAGAAGCGGTATGAAAACGCTTGCGTTTTCATAAGAGCGGATAGCCCGGTCGCCGCGTAGCGGCGATGCGCCCAAATTTTTGTTCAAAATGAAATTTTCGCTGTATAGTCTCAGAAAGAAATAGGACACCCGCGCCATAAGAGGCGGCCTGATGTAGAATGGAAATTTAAAAGAAATCTGTTTTACAGAGGTACGCCCCATGAAAGGCAAAATCGGA
>JAITDS010000194.1 GCA_031282435.1 Spirochaetaceae bacterium | reverse complement strand
ATGGTATTAGACCCCACAGTTAAATAATTTCCTTACAGAACGAACCACGTAAATAATTTCAACGCCTACAAGATACCTCGCCGCAAACTCGTTTGCGCGCTTGCCGCGAGGTGGTTCATTTGAAAAAGTGGAAGGAAATGATAAGATAGAATTAGAGCTTGAAGCAACGGTATACAACATAAACAAAGGCCGGAACCCGAGTTTGGAGGAGCGCAGCGTGTCTTTGAGCGGGTACGCCGAGTTGATAGCGCTTGCGAGGGAGAACGAAAAGGCCCGCATGGAGAAAGACGCGGCTGTAAGGGATGCCGTAAAGCGCTGTATTAAAGAAGGTGTATTAGGCGGTTTTTTGAAAAAACACGGCTCGGAGGTAGAAAATATGTTATTAACTGAATGGAACTGGGATGACGCTTTAGCGGTAAGTAAACAAGAAGGCTGGGAAGAGGGTTGGGAGCAAGGCATTGAAAAAAGCATTGAAAAAGGCAGGGAGAAAACCCGCGAAGAGGACCGGAAGCTTGTTTTTAGCCTTATAGAGAAGGCGCGGTCTGTAGACGAGCTAAAAAAAATGCTTGAAGACAAAATGAAGCAACAATGAGTGAGACAACAATGAGTAAAGTCTTACCCCCATGAACAGGAACTACAAAAGCGTGTTTACACTGCTTTTTAGCGGCAAGGCGAGGCTGCCGGGATTTTACAACGCCATAAGGCACAAATTACACCAACACGGAAGATATTACTATCAACACTCTCCAAGATGCTCTGTTTTTGGGGTAATGTTCTAGTCTAGTTAAGGCATCTCGCGGGTTACTCTAAAACTGCTCCTATAAATTCTTTTGCGCCGTTTAGGAACGCTTTCCAGTCCAGCGCTTTTCGGGCGCGGTACTGAAGGCGGCTTACCGCTAAAAGCCCGTCTCCGGTTTGTATGATTATTCCGGCGCTTTTATCAAAGCCAAGCACAGTGCCGGGCGCGGCGGTAGATTTGGCTCTGCCGGAAGCGGTGTCAAGCGCCGCTTCCGATGCGCCGCCGGCGAGTCCGCCCCACTCCGCGCCAGCCGTCATAGAAACCGTGCCGGCTGATGCTCCATCCGGCAGCGTAAAATTCCCGTAATACGGAGCGGCCTCGATAATGTAAAGTTCTATGCCGCAATGCCACGTGTACGACAGCGGCCAAGGGGTAAAAGCCCTAATTTGAGCGTCTATGTCAATCGCGCTTTTTCGCCAGTCTATGCGCCCGTCCTCCCGTTCAAGTTTACCGCAAAAGACGGCTTCCGCATGGTTTTGTTCTGTTTCGGATACAGTTCCCTCAGCAATTGCGCGAAGCGTCTCGACAAGCAGCGCCGCGCTCTTTTCTCCGGTTATTACGCTCAATCCGGCGCTTGTTTCTCTGCCTGTAAGCGTTATCCGTTCCTGAGCAAGTATATTGCCGCAATCCGTTTTTTGGGCAAGCCGCTGTATACTTATTCCGGTCTCGCGGTCGCGGTTCAAAATGGCCGCCGGAATCGGCGTGGCCCCACGGTACTTGGGCAGCAAAGAAGGATGGACATTGATACCACCCATTGGGAATATAGCCAAAAATTCCGGTGGAAATATCGTGCCGTACGCGAAAGATACAAGTATATCAGCATTAATGGCCGCAACACTCCTAAAACAATTTTCATCTATGCGGGCGCTTTTTAAGATTGCAAACGGCGTTCTTCCCGATGCCGTCATATCCTGTAGTATTTTCTGCGCCGCCGCCCCAAGCTCTGACGGCGTACTGCCGCCGTGCCTGCCTTTGGCAGTATCGGGATTTGTAAGAACTCCCGCCAATTCACAAAAACCGCCATTTGCGGCATGAATTTTCGAAATCGCTTTAAGAGAGGGAATTGCAATCGCCGGCGTTCCGGCAAATATTATCTTCACTTTTTGGCTTTTTTTAATTTTTCGTATTTGTTTATAAGACGTTCACGTTTTAACGCGGAAAGTTTATCTACGAACAGAGTTCCGTCTAAATGGTCGCACTCATGCTGTATTACCCGCGCCAAGATCCCGTCGGCATCCATCGTAAACGGTTTGCCTTTTTCATTCCAAGCCTGCAAGCGTACCGTTTTGGGGCGCGCTATATGCCCCCACACACCCGGAAGTGAAAGGCAGCCTTCTTCATAATCAGCCAGTTCGCCCGATGTTTCAATTACCGAAGGATTAATAAATACACGCGGTATATCTTTTCCTATCTGTGTTATAAACAGTCTTTTTGGCATTCCTATCTGAATCGCGGCAAGCCCAACTCCTTGATGTTTCTCTAATATATCAAACATTCCACTTACAAGAGTTTCAATTTCTTCATTGATATTTTTAATTGGCTCCGATTTTTGCCTAAGCGTTTCGTTACCAAAAATAAGAACTCGCATACTCTATAATACACAGCTTTTCCAAGCCCGTGAACCCCCGTTTTATAAAAACCGGCAATTTTACTTTTGGAACTCAAATACTCGGAAGAAGGTACGCAAAGCATCGTAGAATTCCGATATCCTCCCGAAGTACAAACGCGCTTTTTATCGCGCCGCCGAAGGTGCAGTTTAAATTAAACCCCTCCCGCCGCTTCCATACGGAATTAACCCCGGTCAGTTCCATAATTTCGTCAAACCGGCTCAACTGCGCCGCTAATATTCCCCGTCCCATTCCTCTTTTTTATCATAATTTTTGTAAAATTAAAATTGCTGGCGCTCGCCCTACGAGTCCTTGCAAAATGCGAGTATTTTGCGCTACTTTAGTGTAGAAGTAAAAATTGTAATTACCGGATAACTTTATTGGGTTTTAATGATGTTTGACAGATTTCTTTCTGTATTTTGTTTTGTCTCGCGTATCCCGGTAAAAATACGGTTTAAATTTGATGTAAGCCGCATGGACTTTTATCTGCCGCTCGTAGGTATTTTTCCCGCTTTTTTGGGCTTAGCGGTCTATTTTTTATCACTGCGTCTTAGTGATATGTGTCTTTTTTCCGCCGCCGCCGCTATTTTTGTTCAATATTTGGGTTTTAATTTGTTCCATCTGGACGGTTTGGCGGATACTGCGGACGCTTTCCTCGGTTCGGTAAGCCGTGAAAAACGTTTTGCTATCCTAAAAGATTCTAGAATAGGAGTTTATGGTCTCTTTGCGGGATTTTCGGCGCTTATTTTCAAACTTTTGCTGCTTTACGGGCTTTTGCGGAAATCGAACGATGTTTTTTTTAATTTCCCGTTATCCGTTTTCTCTATTTTCATATATCCTGTGAGCGGCAGGTTCAGCGCGGCGCTTATTCCGTGTATGTCGCCGCCCGCAAAACCGGAGGGGCTTGGGGCTCTTGCCGCCGGTTCTAACGCCTTCCGCGCATTCGCGGGGACTGTAACGGCGTTGTTAATATATTCGGCCGTATGTTTGGCGGCGGCGTATGTTTTTACAGGCATCCTCGCCTTCAATGTTTTTTTTATTCTGATTTTCTTTGCTATCCCGTTGTTCGCGGGTTTGCTTTCCGCCCTCTTTTACGCCCGCATATACCGCCGCGCCCTCGGCGGATATTCCGGAGACGCGCTCGGAGCCTCAATAGAAACCGGCGAGATAATTTGCCTTTTATTTACAGTTATCGCCTCCGCCAGCCAGTGAGTTTCCTGCCCCGCGCTTAGTTTAACGGGCTATTCTCCCGAAGTCTGCCGCTCCCTCGCCAGCCAGCCGCCAGCAACTTTCCAGCCTTGCCAGTTACAACGAAAAAGGGCTTTATAATCTGTGTAATATGAGGAGGCATTATAAGGGGGGCGCTATTTCCGGCATTGCGGCGCAAACCGTCCCTGCCGTTACGCGCCCCCCTGTCTTCATACCGCGCCGCCCGCAAGCGGGCTTAGGCGGTATTCCGCCACCCCCCGAAACACCGGCCTGCGGGTTTACCGCCCTCCATTACATCACTTCAGCGTTAGCGCCAAGATGTCCAGACGACTTCGTACACTATAGGAACATCTAAAACAAGCACATCAAGAAGCGGAATTGTGAATTCGGTATGGTTTCCCCGGTAAGTTCCAAAAGGCATACGCTCAACAGGGCCGGGGTAATAGATAGACAGCACAAGATTAGAGCGCGTAAGTTCATCCGCAATCGCCGGGCCATAAACCGAAGCAAGCAATTCAAGATAGCCTGCCTTATCAATAATTTCACCTGTTGCTATCGGCGCCATAAGTACGGAAAGATAGTCTACAAGTTCCGGCGCAAGAAGTGATAAAAATGTATGTCCTGTATCCCGGGTCATGTTTAGCTTAAAGCTGCCGCCATAAGGCGTTTCTTCCCAGTAAGCAAAAGAACCTTGCTTTACGGCGCTTGCCGCACTGTTAAGAAACACCCTCACATCTGATATAACGATGCGCCCTTCCACACTGTTTCCCGCCGTATTGTCCAGCGTGGCGGCTTCAACACCTACCATTCTTGAAATAGACCTGTTCAGCAAGGCTGCGTCAAGAATCCGCTTTCCTCCGCCGCCGCGAGCCGCAAGGTTTTTTAATATATTACTAATGACGGGTTGTAAAGAGCTTTTAACTATTATTTCAGCACGTCCGTTGCTATGAATTTCTCCGTTAATCCGCGTTGAACAAGAAGCGCATATTAGTAAAACCAACGGCAACAAAACATTTGCGCCGCGTTGCCGCTTAAAAAATCTTATGGTTTCCATATTTTTGTATTTTATCCGTAATACGCGCAATTGCCAAATGTAACTAAGACTTCCGCCAAGCCCGCTTCCGGCGGAAGTCATTTTTGCACTTGAATTTCCCATACAACTATGGACTTGTCCGCCAACCCGGTTGCTTAAAAGTCCTTGCAAAATGCTGAGCCTTTTACAGGTTCAAGCGAAAAGCTTGAGATTCCCTCCCGTAAAACCCTTATATTTTTTTTACAATACTCGCTTCTATTTCAATTCCATTGATTCCCTTGTCAACTTCGCCGGTTATTTCAACCGTGTCATTTTCATCCACAGAAATCCCGTTCCATAACTCATTTTCTATTTCAATAATAATGCTTCCGGTTTCATCGGCGAATAAATATTTTTCATCTCCAAGAGAACGTTCAATTTTTCCTCTTAATAGTACCGGATAATCATCCTTCAAGTTTTTCACCGCCTTAACCGTTACTAGGTCAGGGCCTGGTCCCTTAAACCCGTCTTGGGCAACGGCAAGTGAACCAAGAAATGTCAACATAGCAATTGAACAAACAAAAATTAAACGTTTCATATAACGCTCCTTTATTAAGATGATTTTTATAATATACCACCGTTTTTTATTTAACAAGACGGATTTTCCGGTTGTGTCCTGAAATTATTGGTAACTATCCGGTACCTTTGTTATCGGGGAACCAAACCGCCATCGGGACGAGTGGCGGGGCGTCTTTGATGCCATCGGGGGTCGCGCCCCCGTAGAGGAGGGTAGCGGAAGACCAAACGTAGGGAGAGGTGGACGCGCCTAAGGCGCGGGCATACCGACCGGAGTGCGGGGCTGTAGCGAGGGGTCGGCAAAAATTGCCGCGGCAATTTGCTACGGCAGTTTGCCGCGACTTCCCCCCGTTGAATAGTTACAACAAGCTTAGCACATTAGCAATTTTCCAATAAATTCATCCTTTATCAAAAGGAATCTATAGTAAAAAACTCGTCCTTAGTACAAATGGCGTTTACTTTGCGGTCGAATTGTTCAATAGGCACTTCGTCAACTATCTGACAGGCCAAGCAGAACGCGCAACAAGCGGATTCGGGACTCGCCGCAAAAAGTTTTTCGTAAAAACGGTCGTAAAACCCCTTTCCGCGTCCCATACGGTTGCCGGAGCGGTCAAACGCGAGTCCGGGCGAGATTACCAGCGCGCTGCCTTCTTCCGGCTTAAAGACATCATCCTCCCGTCCGGCAGGTTCCCTAATATCGAAAGCGCCGTTCACCCATGAGCTTTCATCCCGCGTAACGCGGAAGAAACGCATTGTCGTGGCAGTTTCTACCTTAGGCGAATAAACGGATTTTCCGGCGGCAAACGCCAAATCAAGCAATTTGGAGGTGTCAATCTCATCCGGCATTGAAAGGTAAATCAAAACCCGTTTGTAATTTTTCCAAAGGAGAGTGTCCACCAACCGTTTCGCGGCAAGCGCACCTTCCTCCGCGAACTGCTTTTTAGGCAGAGCGTTCAATTTTTGCTTCATAATAGCGCGTAATTCTTTTTTAGTCATTTAATAATTCTACGGCAGGAATTGTCTAAACGCAAGAGGGCGAATTGTATCAACAAAAATCTAACCGAAAAGAAAGCGTGTATCACCGTAAAAATCTAAGAACCTGTGTTCAATAATTTAAAAACAGCCAGTATACAGCATATAACAGAAAAAGAAGGCGTGTTTACGGGATACGGCACGGACTTAACGGATAAATAACTGGAAATGATAGAATCTGTTTTTAGAAGTAATACGGGGCGGCATCTAGTCAAACATTTCAGGCGGGATTTGACAAACGCCGTATTGTATCCGGTTAAAACCGGCTGTCAATGGCGTTTGCTTCCAAAGGGTTATGAAATTAAAACAGAGCGCGAGGAAAATATGTTTATGATTTCGCGTTTCCATACGTTACTTAAACGTTTTTGAACACAGACTCTGAAAGCTGAGTTGCTTGAATTTGCGCTCCGCACAAACGGGTTTGCAAAGTGCAAACCTTAGAAAGCTCAACGCGCTTTTACGTTAAACAACTGGAGTTTGCGAAACGCAAACTCCGTAAAATCAAACCGCTTTTAGCGGTTTGATTCGCGCAACGGGATTGTAGGGGTGCGGAGCCGCGCAGCGGCGTGGCAGACACGGCGCGCAAATATAAATTAAATTGTTGGATTTTCGCAAAAGCAGGGCGTAGCCCTGCGACCGAAACTCCCTAAGCAAATGCGTCGCAAGCGCGTACGCGCTTGCGACACGGGCCCGCCCCCCCCCCCCCCCCAACGCCCGCCCCCCAAGGCGAAGCCAAAGGGGGGCCCCCCGGG
>JAITDS010000175.1 GCA_031282435.1 Spirochaetaceae bacterium | reverse complement strand
ATCCGATTTTGCCTTTCATGGGGCGTACCTCTGTAAAATAGATTTCTTTTCAATTTCCATTCTACATCAGGCCGCCTCTTATGGCGCGGGTGTCCTATTTCTTTCTGAGACTATACATATGTTTTTCAGTAATATTCAACAAAATTTAGGACGTATTGCACATAACTCCCTATATCCGCCACAAATTGCGGATAATGTACATTGGTATTTTTGCGGCGAGCAATATGGGTGTAGCGTTCGGTGTTGCGGATGGAGCGTAACCGAGCGTTCCTGAATGTAGTGCGGACTGATGCCGCTTTCCAAAAGATGAGTAGTGAATGAATGTCGCAGGTTATGAAATGAATAGATGCCTTTTTAAAGATGCCGGAGTTGTGAAGCGCCATTTCAAAAATATGTTTGGTGGAACGGACGGAAAGCCGTCTCTTCCTCCCCGTGTCTTGACCCGGAGTCTGTGTCAAAATTCATTGCCGCTTCCAACCTCCCGGCAACATTCCTTTCGGGAACGGGGGGGGGGGGGTAATCCATTGTTTAACGTTATAAAAGAACATCCGCGTTAAATTACCCCCACCCCCACCCAAAAAGAACCTACACAAAAAAATCACGCGACCGGCACGCACCGCGCCGTCTCCACACGCGCGGGACCGGCGTTTTCCCTACACGCCGCCCGCCGCGGGGGATGCGTTTTTTGAGGCGGTGCGGCCATTTTTGCGCGCCAAAATTGCCGCCAATGGACACCCCTTATCTATTTAATCCCGCCTCTTATATAATCTGTTTGTTATGGGCGACAGAAAAATTAACTGTAAAAAGGTTTTGCTGCTGGGTTCCGGCGGGTTGAAGATAGGGCAGGCGGGTGAGTTTGATTATTCCGGTTCGCAGGCGCTCAAGGCGCTGCGCGAGGAAGGTATCAAGACGGTGCTGATAAACCCCAACATAGCCACGATTCAGACAAGCGAGGGTATGGCGGATGCCACGTATTTTTTACCGGTAACTCCGGTTTTTGTTACGCAGGTTATCGAAAAAGAAAGACCGGACGGACTTTTGCTAAGTTTTGGCGGGCAAACCGCGCTTAACTGCGGCGTGGAGCTTGAACGTAGCGGTATTTTATACAAATACGGCGTAAAAGTGCTGGGAACTCCGGTAAAAACCATAGAGGATACTGAGGATAGGGAACGTTTTGTCGAGCGGCTCAACGAGATAGGGGCAAAAACGGCGAGAAGCCGCGCCTGTGTCAATACGGAACAGGCTGTGGAGGCCGCTCGTGAGATAGGCTACCCCGTGATGGCGCGGGTCGCTTACGCGCTGGGCGGCTCCGGCAGCGGAATATGCGGGAACGAGGCGGAAGTACGCCGGAGATGCGACCGCGCCTTTGCCCACGCGCCGCAGGTTCTTATCGAAGAATGGCTTGGCGGCTGGAAGGAAATCGAGTACGAGGTTGTGCGCGATTCGGCGGACAACTGCATTACCGTCTGCAACATGGAAAACTTCGATCCGCTAGGTATACATACCGGCGAAAGTATCGTTGTAGCGCCCAGTCAGACGCTCACCGACAGCGAGTACCACAAACTGCGCCGTATAGCGATTGACGTAATTCGACATCTGGGGGTTGTGGGCGAGTGCAACGTCCAGTACGCCCTCGATACGGCAAGTGAGGACTACCGCATCATCGAGGTAAACGCCCGCCTGTCCCGCTCGTCCGCGCTGGCAAGCAAGGCTACGGGCTATCCGCTGGCATTCGTGGCGGCAAAAATCGCGCTTGGTTACACGCTTACAGAGATTGAAAACCGTATAACGCGGGTAACAAAGGCTTGTTTCGAGCCGGCTTTGGACTATGTTGTAGTAAAAGTGCCGCGCTGGGACCTGTCAAAGTTCAAAAATGTCGATTTATGCATCGGCAGCGAGATGAAAAGTGTGGGCGAGGTCATGTCCATAGCGCGAAATTTCGAGGAAGCTCTGCAAAAAGCGCTCCGAATGACCGGTTCCGGCGCTCCGGGTCTTTGTGGAAGCGATATTTTCTGCGGCAGCGGTCTAAAGAACATCAAAACCGCGCTGCAAAACCCGACCGACCGCCGTGTTTTCATCATTTATCGCGCGTTACAAGAAGGTTGGACGGTAGACCGCATCCACAATCTGACCAAAATCGACAAGTGGTTTCTGTACAAAATAGCGAATGTCGTAAAAATAGAGAATGAATTAAAGGGGGGGGAAGTCTCCCCCCTAGCCCGCGCTTCGCCGCGGGCTACCCCCCTCAGCGGGGGGGAAAAAAATCCCCCCCGCAACGCCCCCCCGCCGTGTGGATACGCCGAAAGCGCCGCGCCGGGGGGTGGGGGCGTTGCGGGGGAGGGGCGGACTCCGGTTTATGAGGAATCCTTCCCCTCCCCCGCTGAGGGGGGTAGCGCAGGACACGCGAAGCGTGGCCGGAGCGAGGGGGGAGGCTTCCCCCCCTTAAAAGAAATATCCGCCGAACTGCTTGCGAGGGCGAAGAGGGCAGGCTTTTCGGATGCCCGTATCGGTGAGCTTACGGGCCGGAGCGAGGCCGATGCGCGGCTTTTGCGTGAGCGTTTTAGGATTCTTCCGGCTGTTAAGCAGATTGACACGCTGGCGGCGGAGTATCCGGCCAAGACGAACTACTTGTATATGACGTACAACGGCGAAACGGACGATGTTGAGGGCGCGGGGCGGGGTGTTATGGTGCTGGGAAGCGGCGCTTACCGGATTGGCAGTAGTGTTGAGTTTGACTGGTGCTGTGTGAACGCGGCGGAGACGGCGCGGCGGGCCGGGCGTTACTCGATTATGGTTAATTGTAATCCTGAAACGGTATCCACCGACTATGATATTTGCGACAGGCTCTATTTTGAGGAGTTGACGCTTGAGCGTGTCATGGATATTTACGAGCGTGAGGGGCCTGAGGGTATTATTTTGTCGATGGGTGGGCAGACGCCTAATAATCTCGCGATGAAGTTGTTCAATGCGGGCGCTTTGATTTATGGTACTACGCCGGCTTCGATAGATATGGCGGAGGATCGTAACAAATTTTCCGCTCTGCTGGACAAGCTGGGTATCGAACAGCCTGAATGGAGGGAGTTGTCCGGCATCGATTCGGCGCGTTCTTTCGCGGCGGAGGTTGGCTATCCTGTGCTTATTCGGCCAAGTTATGTGCTTTCCGGCGCGGCTATGAATGTGGCATGGGACGAGGCTAGTCTTGAAAAATTTTTGGCGCTCGCGGCGGATGTTTCGTCCGAGCATCCGGTTGTTATTAGTAAATTTGTGGAGAACTCAAAGGAAATAGAGATTGACGCGGTGGCTAGGCACGGCGAGATTTTGTTTTCCGCCATAACGGAGCATGTTGAAAACGCCGGTGTTCATTCGGGGGACGCGACTGTGGCTCTGCCTGCCCAGCGGCTTTATATTGAAACTATTCGCAAGGTGCGGAAGATTAGCAGTGTTATCGCCCGCGCTCTCGATATAACGGGGCCGTTCAATATTCAGTTTCTGGCGCAGAGGAATCGTGTGCGCGTAATCGAATGTAATTTGCGCTCAAGCCGGAGTTTTCCGTTTTGTTCCAAGGTGAGCCGCGTAAATATGATAGATATGGCGGTAAAGGCTATGCTGGATATTCCTGTTCAAAAGGCGGTTTCTTCCTCTCTTGACCTTGAATGGGTGGGTGTAAAGGCGGCGCAGTTTAGTTTTTCGCGTCTTCACGGCGCTGACCCTGTGAGTGGTGTCGAGATGGCCAGCACGGGCGAGGTGGGTTGTATCGGCGACAATCTGAACGATGCTTTCCTTAAGGCTCTGCTTTCTGTGGGTTACCGTATTCCGGCTAAGCGTATTTTGCTTTCCACAGGCACGTTGGAGGAAAAGTTGTCGTTTTTGGAATCATCCCGGCGTCTTGTCGAGATGGGGTACGAGTTGTTCGCTTCTCAGGGGACGGCGAAATTTTTGCTGTCCAAAGGTGTGCCTGTAACGCATCTGCACTGGCCGCTTGAGGCTAAGGAGCCGAATATAGCGGACTACATCAAGGCCCGCTCGATAGATCTTATCATAAATATTCCTAAAGACAACCGCGAGAAGGAGTTGAAAAACAATTACCTTATCCGCCGTATGGCTGTTGATTTTGACATACCGCTCATCACCAACGTAAAGATAGCCCGTCAGTTTATTGACGCGCTTGCCCAGTACCGCAAACAGGGTTTGGAGATAAAGGCGTGGGAGGAGTATAGTTGAGGCGTGCGGCAGGGTTTTTTCGGCGGATTGCCGGATTGGTAATAAGGTAAAATGTATAGTGGCGTTGTGGGGGGGGGGGGGGTATTGGACTCCGGTTGCGCGTAAAAAATAACAAATATGGTATCTATTAAACAAGGGAAATAATATGGACACAGCAATTATTATTGGATTGATTCTTTTGGCTCTGGTCATTATCCAGTTTGTCATTATGCTTGTGCTTTTCTCAAAAAACAAGCAAGCTTCACAAGCCGATGTCTCTCAAAAACTTCTTGATTACGCTCAACGGCTTGATAAGAATGAATCTACTGTAAGGGATGAATTTGGTAAAAACCGCGAACAATCAAATAAATCCGCAAAAGAAGCGCGTGAGGAATTATCTGCTTCATTAAAAACAGTTTCTGAGCAATTATCAGGAAATATTAGAGTTGTTCGGAAACTTCAGTTTCCGAACAACTTCCGCTTAAAAAACGCAAAATGCTACGCATTTTGCAATGACTTGGGCGACAACCAACCGGGTTGGCGAACAAGTCCATTACCAATTTTACAGGTTTGGTTGATAAAAAAATACAATCAATCATGGATTCCCTTTCAGCAAATTTAAAAACAAATCGTGATGAACTTACAAAAAGTATAACAGTATTTCAGCAGCAAGTAACGAATAATTTATCAAGTTTTTCGGATATTTTGAACAGGGAACTTAAATCTGTTCAAGACAGGGTAAATTCTTCTACAAAAGAAAGCCGAGAAGAACTAAGCGCCTCTTTGAAATCATTTGCTGAGAAATCAACCGCAAGTATTGAATCTTTAGCAAAAGTCACAAATGAAGGAATTGAAAAAAGCCGTGATGTTGTTGAAAAGAAACTTACTGACATCCAAAAAGATAACGGTGAGAAATTAGAAAAAATGCGTCAGACTGTTGATGAAAAACTGCATCAGACTCTTGAAACAAGACTTGGTGAATCTTTTAAAATGGTTAGTGAACGACTTGAACAAGTGCAAAAAGGACTTGGCGAAATGCAAAGTCTTGCATCTGATGTTGGTGACCTCAAAAAGGTAATGTCGAATGTAAAAACAAAAGGAGTATTGGGTGAATATCAACTCGCGGCTATTCTGGAACAAATGCTTGCTCCGAATCAGTATGATACAAATGTCAAAACTAAGAAAGGTAGCGATAAAAATGTTGAATTCGCTATAAAAATACCTAGCAAAGATGATTCAAGCAAAGTTGTTTGGCTTCCAATTGATTCAAAATTGCCTACAAGCGATTATGAATCTCTCGTTAATGCTTATAATAATGCCGATAAAAAAAATATTGAAGATGCACAAAAGTCTTTTGCGAAGACTGTTAAGAATTTTGCAAAAGAAATTCATGACAAATATATTGATCCGCCAAATACATTGGATTTTGCAATTATGTTTATTCGCAGTGGGGTCTAATACCCCGCCCTTTAGGGCGGTTCGAGTTGGTAACGCCAAATAAAAAATGGTATTAGACCCCACAGTTAAATAATTTCCTTACAGAACGAACCACGTAA
>JAITDS010000138.1 GCA_031282435.1 Spirochaetaceae bacterium | reverse complement strand
AACCACTCCCCTTTCGGCTAGATTATTTTTGAGGCAATGCGGGCTATTGTATAAAATTCGTTTTTTGCGTATGCTACTGAAATGTCCTCACCGCCGCAAGCGCACAAACGAGTTATGCTTGGGGCGGGTTATTTTGTTTGCGTTGTGGGTGCGAACGAGACTCGATTGAGTTTAAGGAAATTATTTGATTTTGGAGGTTTTTTCCCATGCGATCTAAATGCAACATTTCTGAACCACGGCAATCGCGCAAACGTCAGTTTGCGGCGGGGTATCAAACGCCACTGCAAATGAATTATACCCCCCTCCCCGCAACTTCCATTGTTGTTCCCTGTTACAATGATGAGGAAGTTCTGCCTGAAACCGCCAAACGTCTGTTGGAAAAACTAAAGCAACTTCGAGCCGACTCTATTGTTTCTGAAAATTCAAAAATAGTTCTTGTTGACGACGGATCTTCCGATAAAACATGGGAGGTAATACAAAAACTCTATCTAGAATCCCCTGAATCATTTTGCGGGATTAAACTGTCAAAAAACTGCGGACATCAAAACGCGCTTGTATGCGGACTACTTTTTGTAAAAGACTGCTACGATGCGGCGATATCAATAGATTCGGATTTGCAGGATGATATTTCAATAATAGACAATATGTTAAGAAAATACAGGGAAGGCTATGAAATTGTTTACGGAGTCCGCTCAGATAGAAACAGCGATTCCGTTTTTAAGCGGGTCATCGCTCAATGCTTTTATGGCTTTATGCGTTTGCTTGGCGTTGATATTGTTTACAATCACGCGGATTTCCGTTTGATGGGGAGAAAGGCTCTCGAAGCGCTTTCGGAATACAGTGAGGTAAATCTTTTTCTGCGTGGCATAGTCCCGTTGCTCGGCTTCAAAACCGGCGTTGAATACTATAGCCTAGCCGCACGTTTTGCGGGCAAAAGCCACTATTCATTGAGCAAGAAACTTAAGTTTGCGCTGGAAGGAATAACCTCATTTTCAATACAGCCAATACGGATGATAACATTGCTTGGAATACTGATGCTGTGCGCCAGCGTAATAATGATTATTTATTTTTTTACACGGCATTTTTCCGGCGATACGGTAAGAGGCTGGCCAAGCATGATTGTGTCGCTTTGGGGGATAGGCGGCTTGATATTGTTTGCGGTAGGTATTATAGGGGAATACATCGGCAAAATATATCTTGAAGTAAAACACCGCCCGCGTTACATCATTGAAGCAACACTGCGTAAATCATGAGTATTATAAGCGTATTCTTTAGCCGTACTTTTCTCAAATTTCTGTCCGCCGGTTTAATTAATATGCTAATTAGCACGATAATAATGTTCGCGCTTTACAACATCGCCGGATGCGGCTACTGGTTTTCTTCGGCGGCGGCGTATATTGCCGGAGCCGCGTTAAACTTCTTTTTGAATAAATATTTTACATTCAAAATTAAGGAATGGGAAGCGCGAATGATTATATTTTTTGCGCTTGTAATCGCCGCCTCATACATTATAGCGTACGGAATCGCAAAACCAGCCGTATCTTTTTTGCTGCAAAATTATGATTCTAAAATAAGAGGCAATATTTCTTTACTTGCCGGAATGTGTTTATTTACGCCGTTGAACTACCTTGGACAACGGTTCATTGTTTTTAGGAGGAATAATGATCGATAACATTGAAAGACTTTTTGAACAGCGGGAATTTATTTCTAAATGTAAAAGATTGATTACATTTATAGCGGTTTGCGCTATCGCGGCAGGAATACTGCTTGTTATTTTTTCGCCGCAAATTAAATTTTTTGTGGAAAATATTTTAGGACGATCGGACCGCCCGATAAAAACGTTAACATGGCGCTCGTTTATCGCTTCTTTCGGGATAGGCATTCCGCTTTTATGTCTCTTTGTTTTGAGTTATTTATATTCGCGGAAAATACCGGAAAAAATCAAAATTAACGGTTTATATTTTTGTATAGCGGGAATTTTTGCGGCGCTTACATACGCGGTTTATGTTTACGGTGGACAATGGATTAACAGTGATATGTCAAGCGAAATGGTTTTGGGAAATCTTCTTGCGAAAGAAAACAAGCTGGTAACTTCAAGCTGGGAATATTCAACCGAGTTGCGGCTTGTATACCAGCAGTTGTTCTATATGCCTTTGTTCAAAATATTTGAAGACTGGCGCGTTGTAAGAACCATTACCACGCTGCTAAACAATTTAGTTTTGCTTTTTTCGTACTTTTTTATGATGAAACAATTTGATGTCTCGAAAAAAACAATCTTGTTTACTTCGCTTTTTTTAATACTGCCGGTTTCAAATTTATATTGGGGTACAGTCCTGTTCGGCGGCTTTTATGTGTTCTTTATAGCGATGTTTTTTTGTTTTCTGGGATTATTGGCGATACTTCTTAATCCCACCGCCGGCAGAAAAACAGCAATTTTTGTTTTATTTATGATTAGTTCCTTTTTATTTGGAGCGGGCGGCGTACGGGCGCTTATGGACATTCATATTCCGGTTTTTATAACGGTTCTATGCGCATATTTTTTTGGAAAAAACGCCGTGATTAAGCCGCTTATATTGAGCGTGGCGGCTCTCGCCACCTGTGTTTTAGGTTATGCCGTAAATTGTTTACTGCATAAATTTTACCTGTTTCATTCGCATAACGGCGTTTCGTTGCTTGATTTAAGCGATATATTTTTTCAACGGCTTGGTTCCACGATATATACTTTTATATTATTTTTGGGATATACGCCTGACGCTAGATTTATTTCTTTACAGGGCATTTTAGGTTTTCTTTCTGTTATTATCGCTTTTCTCATATTTTATGAACTGGCAAAAATTATAAAAAAACGCGGTTCTGATAATATATCTGTAATAAATGTTTCATTCGCGGTGTTTTTTATCGTTTCCTCAATATATCACGTTGTAATTTTTCAAATTCTGAAAGGTGACAACTGGCATCTTATACCGTTGTATATACTTTATATACCTGCGCTTGCGATGATTTTTGAATTTGTTAAAAAAAACATGAGTGAAAAAAAAGCAAAATTGTTTATTTATGCAATTCTCTTTACGATACTTGGATCCGGTTTAATTAACCTTTATATTCTGCCAATTTATGATCTTAATAATAATAGAAAAGACAGCATATCCTATATCGAAAAAAACAATTTACATTTTGGGCTTGCTTCTTTTTGGAACGCGAATGTATTGACGGAATTAACAAACGGGCAGGTGGAAATGCTTGCTCTTAGTCCTAAGAACATTCACCGTATCCACGACTGGCTGCACGTTATCGCTTACGAAAACCCCGCTTACTACGCGGGCGAAACGTTTTTAATGCTGACTCAGGACGAGTGGAAAACTATTCCCGATGAAAAATTTTCGGGGCGGCAGCCGGACTATGAGGACGATTATTTTGTCATATTCCGCTATCCGTCAGTGCCGGTTCTTTTTAGCGAGATACTTGAAAAGGAATGACTTTCCGCGCCTCCCCGCAAACGCGGGGAGGCGCGCTTTGCGTTTTGCGCCGTACGCCGTAAAAAGGCGGGGTCGACGCGCAAGCGATTGTAGGGGTTGCGAAGCAAGACACGGCGCCCCCTGCGGGGGCGGCGTGGCCGGAGCGCGAAAGCGCGCAGCCCCGAAAAGCGCGGTTTTCGCCTGCCGCAGGCGCGCCTGCGGCAGGCGAAAATGCGCCCAAAATGCTAATTTTATATTGAAACCATGTAAAACCTTGAATTTTTCCGAAACCGGACGCGCCGCGACCGGGCTATATTGTCGACATTTCTATGCGTTTTAGACGAACCGCTTCCAGTGTCTCACAAAGACCGCCACTGTCGGAGCGGCGAATTAGGTCTGTTATTTTTTCAAGTGACAGTTTGAAAGATTCGATGTGGGCCAAAAGTTCCTTGCGGTTGGCAAGAAAAAGCTCTGTCCACAATGGCGCGTTTATCATGGCTATACGGGTTAGGTCCTCAAAACTACCGCCGCCAAACGCGGTTATTTTTTCGTCTTCGGCGCTGTCCACTATGGCGGAGGCAATTATATGGCAAAGCTGGCTGGTAAAGGCTATTTTGTGATCGTGCTGTTTATAATCCGTTTCGGTAATCCGCGAAAAGCCCAAGATTCCGGCTAAACGCTTAAAAAAAAGAATGTTTTCCCGCCTATTCGCGTGATGAGGCGTTAATATATAGTTGCGTCCTTCAAAAATATGTTCTGACGAGTGATAAAACCCTTCTTTTTCGCTGCCTGCCATAGGATGACCGCAGATAAAATCTATATTATCGTGTAAAATATCGGGAAGAGATTCCATAATACTCGTTTTTACGCCGGAAATATCGCTTACTATCGCGCCTTTTTTGAAATCGCCGCGGTATTTTTTCAGGAATTCTATTGTTTTTGTCGGGTAAAGACAAATGAAAACTACATCGCAACGTTTTAGCATAGCGGCGGTATCTTCCGGCTCAAAGGCTTCGTCAATAATGCCGCGTTCTATGGCCGTGGCCAGTGTCGCCGTGTTAGAATCGAGGGCTAGGATTTTACCTGCCGCATCGGGCGAATCAAGTATTTTGGCCCGTATTGCCTTTGCAAAAGATCCACCCATTATGCCTAAACCGGCAAAACCGTATACCAGATTTGAAAAGCTATGCATATTGCTTATGCGGAGGCGGAGGCAAAATCGTTAGCTCTGTTTCTCTGTCAAAATAACGCGCTTTTTCCATTCGCGGAATAAAGCAAACTTCGTCTCCTATCTTAAAAGTGAGGGACGGGTCTGTTCGCGCAACCATCCCTTGAGTTTTTGTGCTCAGCCAAAGCGTTGTGTCCGCGCCCAAAGGTTCTACAACAGTTATCTTTAGCGATATGCCGTTCGGCGCGCCGGAATCTTCGCTAAAAGTTAGATCCTCAGGCCTTATGCCGAAGTATATGTCTTTATCGGTATATTTTTTTAGGTATTCCGCGTGTTCCGGGTCAGTTTTCAGCTTGAAACTACCTTCGTTAAGAAAAAAGGCCCCGTCTTCCTGTATGACTTTGACTGTTAAAAAATTCATAGGAGGAGAACCTATAAAACCCGCGACAAATTTATTACCCGGATGGTTGTATAGGTGAAGCGGTGAACCTGTTTGTTGAATTTTCCCGTCCTTATAGACGACAATTTTGTCGGCCATTGTCATCGCTTCGACTTGATCATGCGTAACATATATCATTGTGGCGTTAAGACGGCGGTGCAGACCGGATATTTCGGCGCGCATCTGTACGCGGAGCTTTGCGTCCAAGTTGGAAAGCGGCTCGTCAAACAGGAATACCTTAGGTTTACGGACTATGGCTCTGCCTACCGCGACACGCTGCCGCTGTCCTCCTGAAAGTGCCTTAGGCTTGCGTTCAAGGAATTTTTCTATGTCAAGTATGCGGGCCGCCTCATGTACGCGCTTATCTATTTCGTCTTTGTTGATTTTTTTTATGCGAAGGCCGAAGGCCATGTTTTCGTACACCGTCATATGAGGGTATAGCGCGTAATTCTGGAACACCATCGCTATGTTCCTATCTTTAGGCGGCACATCGTTCATTAACTCGCCGTCTATCAATAATTCACCCTCGGTAATCTCCTCTAGTCCGGCAATCATGCGCAAGGTTGTAGATTTTCCACAACCGGAAGGCCCGACAAAAACAACAAATTCTTTGTCTTCAACCACTATATTCGCATTATCAACCGCACGGACACCGCCTTCATAAACTTTGCCCACACCTTTCAGTTCAACTTTTGCCATATACTTCTCCTGTAAAGGCTTTAGTTTATAATAACAAACACATAAACGAGAGTCAATGACCGCATTACGCCATAATTTTTCTAAGTGAAACGAGGTGAGCGCGCCAAAATAAAAACCCGGCCCAAATTACACCCGTTCTACCTAAGAACAAACCGGGATGAACAATACGCGGAAACGGCTCTTAAAACCGGCCGCGCAAAGTTTCGGATATCACGGAAGTAAGCGTTTGAGCAGTTCGGCCAGCCGCTTTCCCGCCCGGCGCTCACGTTGAAAAGGGCGCTGGCTAACAGGAAATACAATTAAATTCTGATAATCAAAATTTGGGCGCATCGCCGCTACGCGGCGACCGGGCTATCCGCTCCAATTAAACAGGACGGCGTAGAACGCCGTCCTGTTTAATTCCGCTACTATCCCTTGCGTCTATGATAAAAGTCAAGCAGTTATTTTTAACATTTCATGCCTCTTTTGTTTTTCTAAAAAACACCGGTACCGGGCCATCTTTATCTCGTGTTTTTTGACCTCCCGCCCGTAATGATATTCCTGTTTCTTTAGCATTTGAAAAATTTCCGCAAACACACGCCGTCTTAAACCGGTTCGTACAAGCCCGGCCCTTTTATACCTCGTCAGTCGCTGATACCACCTGCGCAGTTTGAGACTACAGTCAAGAATATGATTGAGCGATTGTGTCAACAAGGT
>JAITDS010000040.1 GCA_031282435.1 Spirochaetaceae bacterium | reverse complement strand
AAAACAACTTGAAAGTGATAAATACTATCTGCAAATAGGCCTTTTTGACCGAAAAGATGTTTTAGCACGAGAACTAACGACTCTAAACTGGGCTTATCCGTATGCCATTGAAACAAGCGACAGTATGCAATCTCCAAAATATAAACTGTTGGTGGGACCGGTTAATGAAGGTGAAAGTAATGCCCTATTGCTGCGTTTCAAACGCTACGGCTATAACGATGCTTTTATTCGTAAAGAAGGCTAAAACATCACATGGTTTCATTGGTGTATTAGAGTCTGTTTACACTAAGTAGAATCAATGAACAAACGGCAATAACACAATTTTGATTCGCCTTTAAGCGAAATCCGGTAAAATGAAGATTTTTTCGTCTCCAAGGAAACGGTGGCGGGCAAAAATGTTGTTTGCCTGTTTCTTTTCGCTATAATTCATTTACTGACCATACTTTATCATACTCTTTACCAAGAACTTGACAACTTTCGCCTACTACCAAAAATTATTAAGCAATGCGTAGTAGACTTATATTGGTCTATGGCGCTATACTAATGGCGTTTGGAGATGTAGACGTGAAAGTTAAACAGATTGTTTTTGTATTTATTTTATTTGTTAATGTTAGTTTTTTGCGGGCGCAAACATTGGAAGCATTGAGGGAAGAAGAGAATAAAATTCAGGTTTTTTTCAATGTCAGCGCGGGTCTTTTAATTAGTTCGTCGCAGACGGAAAACGGGCTTATTTCAGGCCGCATAAATATTAATAATGTTTATTACAAAGCGGATCAAGAAGGAATTCCGGGTTTCAGTGGAATATTTTCAATGCACGGCGGTGTTTTTGGAATTGGCGGCTCAATTGCGCTTGAGACGGGTGTTGATATTTGTTTGAATAATAAAAATGGAACACTAATAACTATTACAAATTATCCTAACTCCAAACCGGAATTTGCCCGATCTTATTCGTACAGTTCTTTGGATATTCCTATTCTTGCAGCCATGCCGCTGAAAATAACGGATAAATTCATTATTAGACCGGCTGCCGGTTTATATATTTCTATACCTGTCGGCAAAGCAGAGTATCGTCAGGAAGTGAAAGTTTTTTCTGAGCCCACACTTACGGAATCTTATACTATAACGAGTAAAGTAATTGCCGGTTTTGAAGCTGATATTAAATTCATGTATATGCTAGGGAACTTAAAAAGACGTATCTTTTTAGACTGTGGATATAAATACGATTTTAATCCACTACATGGGGTAACTAACGCTGAGTTGCCTAGTAGTTGGAGTATAGAACGTCAAACTTTATCTTTCTCGCTTGGTTACGAAAATATATTTTAGTTGTTTGCAACAAAACTTATTAGTAAGTTTAAGTGGGTCTAAAAGCGGGCTGAAAATTCTATTTTTTTAAAAAATCCATTTTAGGAAGAATGGTGTTAGAAGCAACGGCGGCTTGATTTTCAGACCTAATCGCTTCAAACACTTCTTCACGGTACACTTTGACCGTTTTAGGAGCTTCAACGCCTATCCGCGCCTGATCTCCGCGTATTTCAATAAGCGAAATGGTTATGCTATCGCCTATGATTATTTTTTCGCTGGTTTTACGAGTTAGAATCAGCATAAAGCCTTCTTTTTATCGTCCGAGCTGGTGGCTGTGCCGGTATGTTTGTCGTTACGCGATAGCTCTTTGAAAACATCGTGTCTTGTTTTCCAGCGCGGATCGTTCAGTATTATCTGCTTACCCAAATGAGTTTCACGGTTTATTACTATAGGCCCCTGTAAGTTGGCGGTCATGGGGCCGCCGTCCGCCGGTATTGTTACTATAGAGAATACAAGCGCTTTTTCCGGCGAAGATACTCCTATGTCGGCCAGTTCATCATCGTTTACACTAAGCTCATACTCAGGCATAAACAGGAAAGGACTTATCATTATAAACGCGGTCGCCGCACTCCCGGTTGACTGAAGCCAGAAGAAGGGCTGTTGCTCGGCATCCAGCATTATGTATTCTTTCAAAGTTTCAAAACCAAATAATCCCGCTGGAAACACTATTTTTTGTCTTTCATCAACATCTATAGGTCCATAAGCTTTTGTAATAACCTTCAATTCGTTCTCCTATCTAAGAAAATCCATCAAAGTTGGCGGAATTATTCTTGCAGCAGTCTGAAGCGCCGCCTTGTGAGCCATATCCATCATGTTGAATTCTACGGAAGCGCTCGCAAGGTCAAGTCCGGCTTCGCGGCTTAAACTTTCGGTAACATTAGGAATTTGAGTGTTGATACGTCCCCATGCATTTTCTACACGCTCGGCGCGGCTGCCTATATCGGCAATTCGAGTCTGTAAATTGGCCATGGCTTGATCAACTCCGCCCAAACCTTGCCCGCCTATGTACAGTTGGTCGCCGTTCAACATCGCATCCCGCAGTCCAATTACCACGTCGAACAATGAACCTCCTGAAACACGAGCGCCCGGCGCCCAGTTAGGCGCTCCTTGTTCTGAGTTGGCGCGAATAAGTCCTAAATCTCGTAAGACGCTTCCCGCCGCGCCTCCCGCCGCTGTCTCCACGGCATCCTCCATACGAATGAAATGCGGTTCAGTACCTTCAACTACAATGGCTCTTGTCTCCGGATCAATATAAGCCTTGACAGGCGCGGCTGAATCGTTAATTTTTGCGACAATATTACGGACATTGTCGCCGGTATTCACCGGTATCTCAACCCCGTCAATAAAAATTGAGCTTTCCGCCGGTACCGCGTAATCGCTCGCGTCAATCGTTGACGAGACTATCATTTTTTCAGCCCAAAAAGCCTCTCCGCCGCCTATATCAAGCCTGCTATAGGTTTGATCGCTGATTTCTACCCTGCGTTCCGCTCCGGCGCCTCGATACTCAACCCGTATTGGCGCTTCATAGCCCAAACCGTCAACCGTACCTTCCACTATTCTAAAAGGTATGGTAAAAGCCTTGTCTCCCGAAAAAAGATATTTACCGTCTTTGCCGGTAGCATTGGCAATGGCGGATAATTCCTTCAGCAGTTCGTTCACTTCTACACCCATCTTAGCGGTATCTTCACGGCTATAAATGCCGTTAGCTCCCTGTACCGCAAGTTCACGGACACGTTGCATTATATCGTTAGCCTGCCTCATATAACCGTCAACAAATTCGTAATGTTCCCGCGCCTCAAGCGTGTTTTTCTCAAAGCGCTCAAGCCTGTTAATGTAAGACGCATAGCGTACCGCATGAGATGCCGCAAGCGGGTCGTCACGCAGTTCTTTGATTCTGCTCTGATTAGCAATTTTTGCCTGAATAGCGGAAATTTCTTCCTCTTTCCGGCGCAGGCGGTACTGAATATCGTCATTTGGCATATTAGTAGACACTCTAAACATAAATATCCCTCTGTCTACATATCGGATTTGTTTCACCAAAACTTATGGATGTGTTTTGGATAATTAACAAGAAAGGATGGACAACAGGCCGTTTCCATGTAACGAAAGCTGTACATTGAACCCGGAAAGCGCCGTTTTAACTCCTACGGGAGTCGAACCCGTGTTGCCGGGATGAAAACCCGGTGTCCTGACCACTAGACGAAGGAGTCATATTCAATGATTAAACTTTAGCAGATTTATATTTTTTATGTCAATATACCGCCAGGGCAAGCGCGTATAAAAACAAAGGAAAAAGTGATATAATTGCATGGTTTTTGGGGAGATGAAAGACAGGACAACAACTGGCATTACCGACAGTAATTGTTCAAAACTTGTTTTTTCACCCATCATCGAGAACTTATATCACGTTTTTAAGGCTTTGTTAAGTATACGCAATGGGGAATGTCCCCCCGCTCAATTCTCCCTACTTCGGGCTTGCACATCCATTTAAATTGCTCTGAGTTTGCGCCACGCGCAAACTCAGAAAGGTCAACGCGCCCTGCGCGTTGACCCGCGATGCGGTGATAGACGTATGCGGTTTTGACTAAGCAAGCGCGTCTGCGCTTGCGGCGCGCAACGGGATTGTATCAACCCTGTTATAATATCGGCTGAGGGTTTGAAAAACTGAAAAAATACTGTGCCAATAATGCGCCACTATTGAAGGGGGTATGCCGAATAAGCGGCCTCATGCGCAAAAG
>JAITDS010000005.1 GCA_031282435.1 Spirochaetaceae bacterium | reverse complement strand
AACGATTATTTCGCGTTTCTTAAATCCGGCGGCTCACGTTTTCCGATTGACAGTTTGAAAATTGCCGGAGTCGATATGTCGGAAAGCGCCCCGGTAAAAGCCGCGTGCGGCGTATTTGAAAATCTGGTAAAAGATTTAGAGACACTTTTAGGGGTTTAACGAATAAGCCGCCGCGCGTTTGCCTGTAACGCCCCCCCCCCCCGCCGTAGTGTGATTTACGCGGCGCGGACTGATAAACGGATGGCGAAAGAATGAGGGCGGACTGAGTGATACACAAACGATACACACGGGCGGAGAAAGCCGGCGGAATGAACCACCTCGCGGCAAGCGCGCCTAAGGTCGAAGACCGGCGTTTGCGGCGAGGTGGTTCATTTCTTTACAATTCCTTAAATAATTTCTTTGCTAAAACCCTCGGAAAAGACGCTTATAATTTTGTCAATTTGACTTGCGGTTTTAATATTGAATCTTGCGAGTACGGAGCCGTCAATCTGCTCGAACACCGCTCCTCCGCGTTCTATCTCGCAGAGCATATTGGCAAGGTATACAGTATCCACAATAAGCCTGTATTTTTCCGGAGCGCTGTCCGGCGCGTGGTGGAAACGAATTGCCGCCACAAGACCTCTAGGAAAATTCCATTTTTCGGCGACAAGAGCCCCCACCTCCGCGTGATTCATGCCGGCTCTAACGTCTTCAAGCGTAACAGACGGAATGTTTTTTTTTTCACAGAAAGTTTTCATTTTAACGGCCATACCGGGATGCACAGCCGATAAAACAATTTTCCCCATATCGTGCAGGATGCCGCCCAAATATATATCTTCGATAGAACTTTTGTCATGATAAAAGTTTTTTACAAGATTAAAAGCAAAATAAGCTGTTTTATAACAATGCTGCCACAAAGATTTTTTTTCATCGGTATCGTCGCCAAGCAGTTTCTGCGAACCATAGGAGTAAAGCAAATTTTTTATTCCGGTAATACCTAAAATTTTTACCGCGTCCGATATACTATTACTTTTTTTTGTTGTCATATACTGCGCGGAATTTACAACTTTAAGTATATCCGCCGTCAATGACGGATCGACAGATATTTTACTTGCTATTTCCATCATGTCCGACTTTGGGTCCGAAAGCATGGCCTGCACTTTTACTATGTTTTCCGGAAAATGCGGCAGAGCGTTGACCTGCGCGACAATAGCGTTTGTTATACCGCTTACGTTAGTTAGAATAGTTTTTTCCAGCGGAACTATGAGCCGCGCGATGGTTTCCGTGCTGGTCCCGGTAATCTCAAAGCAATCTTCGGTCAATCCCATTTTTTTCAACATCAAAACAAGGACAACCAGCCCCAGACCGGCGCCTTCCGAATCGTCCAGCACTTGAGAAAACGCGTCTTCCAAGCTGTTAAACTTCCTTGAACGCGCAAGTTTATCGTGTATGCGTATCAGTTCCATTCTTGAAATAACAACGTTGTTTCGTATTTCAATTTGAATTGCGTCCTTGCGGTAAAGCATATGTATTTTTATATAAAGCCCGTTATCTTTTTGCATTTGCAGGTAATAGGCCATATTATTAAGCGTATCCTGTTTGAAGGATTTCATCCCTTCTTTATATTGGGCCGGATTGTTAATATCCAAACCTTTTTCAATGAAGTACACACGCTTAGTATTGGCTTTTTTAGCGTTTACCGCCAATTCCTGAATGCAGTACTCAATATAATCACGGAGATTTTCGTGTCCGGCCAGCCTTAAAAACACCGCCACTACACCGCCTATATACGCTTCCATTTCGTGCGGCAGAGTGTATGTTGTTATAGTCAGAGGTATACCCGACCTAATTGATTTTCTTATTTCTTCTTCATTTATAATGAGTTCCTGCTCATCAGCCATTAAATGACCTCCAAAAAACATTTACATTATATTTTTTATATGACTTTATGGTATCGTGCGGGAAATTATTTAGCAAGTGCTTATTTTTACACCGGTAAATATTTGACGCATACAAACTAAAATTTTTCAGGAAAAAACAGACGAAGCGTCTTCTCGTCCTGCGGTTTACCCGCTAAACTGCCAATAATGAACAAAATCAATGACACGCCGATGCCTATTACAATTTGATGACTGCCGCCAAGTTGCAGTCGAAACGCCATCGCCGCGCAGTAGGAAAGCGTACCGCCAATCATCGCGAGCAACGCCCCTGTCGCGTTGGCTTTTTTCCAGAATAATCCGAGCAAAAACGTCCAAAAAAAGGCGCTTTCCAATCCGCCAAACGCGAAAAGGTTAATCCAGACAATAACGGAAGGCGGTTTTATGGCGATTAGCAGAGAAACAAGTCCCAAAAGGAAGGTTACAATCATGGAAAAACGCCGTATTTGTCCGTCGTTAGGCTGAAAATCGCGTTTTGCCGCATAACGTATCCATAAATCTTTGATTATTGAGGAGGAAGCCGTTATTAACAGTGAAGAAACGGTTGACATCGTAGCGGCAAGCGTTCCTGTTATGGCAAAACCCGCAAGTACGGACGGCAGTGTCTGGACTATCAGCATCGGCATTATGGAATCCGTCGTTTTTCCCGCCGGAAGCTCCGTTATAACGCCGCGTGAAAGAACGCCCAGCAGGTGCATCCCTATCATCATAAGGCCGATGACTATTGTCCCGTACACCATGGCGCGGTGCTGGGCGTGGCTGTTACGGTAGCTAAGGTTTCGCACAAGCGACTGGGGTAATCCCAGCGTACAGATGCCGATTAACAGCCATTGTGAAAGGAAAAACGGTACGGAAAGTCTGCCGCCTGATTGTACTTCCAGCATGGCCGGTTCCGCGCTGATTTTTTCCATGATGCCGGAAAGTCCGCCGCTGGTATTCAGTATCGTGAAGCCTATCACGCCCATTCCTAACAGCATTACAATGGCGCATATCGTATCGGTAAGCGCCACGCCGCGAAAGCCGCCTATCGTTGTGTAAACAACCACGACAATAGCAAAAATGACAAGGCCCGTCGTGTAATCAATGTTCGCCGCGGCAGCGAAAAGGTGCGCCCCGCCTGAGTATTGCGCCGTCATCATCGCCGTAAAAAAAACGACTATGACCACGGCGGAAATGTTTGCCAAAATATCGCTGTTATAGCGGGCGCGGATTATGTCTATAACTGTTACCGCCCCTATTTTCCGTCCGGTAATCGCCATCTTTTTACCCGCAATTCCCATCATCATCATAACGGAAATGATTTGTATCGCGGCGTAGTAGACCCATCCAAATCCGTGGCTCCACGCTAGTCCGGGTCCGCCTACAAAACTGGATACCGAACTGTATGTGGCGACAAATGTCATCGCAAAGACAAAGCCGCCTAAACTTCGCGAGCCTATGAAGTATTCATTTGAAAAATTGCCGGAGGCGGTTTTCCCTTTTTGCCTCGCAAAAAATCCAACGCCAAGCAATACGGCAAGAAAAATAAATATCGGAGCGAGCGTGAGTATCGCATTCATAATTTATACCTGTTTGTTTTCGTCTTCATCGTCCGTTAAACTAAAGTCTTTGTAGACTTTTTTAACCAAAAATATTGCGGCGCTTACGGACAGTATAAAAGTTCCCGCGCAGCTTACAACAAACCAGCCCGGCATATATAAAACCGTAAAGTTTATTTTTTCAAGGGTAAAACCGCTTATCCACCAAAACGCGGCTATTACAGCGATGGCGATTATCGTAGCCGCCGCCTCTCTGTTTATCTGAATAAATTTCTCTTTGTAAGTCATCTCCGCCACTGAATTCCTCCTTTGCGTTTTGTTTAAAAAGGGTGGCGCTATTTCCATACCGCCGGCGCAAACCGTCCCTTTAGTTACGCGCCCCCCTAGTTACACCCCCGCCGTACCGGCGGGGCTTCCACTACCCCCCGGCCAGCGGGCCGTCAGCGGCTTCCCTCTCTCACGTTCAACAAGCAATGGGCGGTTTCTCCCGCATTTGCCGGCGGGCGGCCACTCGCGCCAGCCGCTTTCCTGCCCTGCGTTCAGCAAGAAAAGCGGACAGCGTTTTTTACGCGGCTTCAGCCTACCCTTCGAGGCGTTTTTCTATGGCTTCAAGCTCGGATTTTAACTCATCGGGCAGATGACTGCCAAATTTAGGATAGTGATTCTTGCGAACATCCTCTATTTCTTTCTTCCAGCCGTCAATGTCAACGCGCAAAAGCTCCGCCATATCCTGTTCGCTGACTCCGGCGGGGCGTTCAATGGCGCCGGCGGCGGGCAGTGTGCCGATAGGCGTTTCCAACGATTTGCCTTTTCCGTCACAGCGGTCAAAAATCCACGCCAGTACACGGGAGTTTTCGCCATAACCCGGCCAAATGAACTTGTCCTGCTCGTTTTTGCGGAACCAGTTTACAAAAAATATTTTAGGCAGTTTATCCGCCCAGCCTTTTTCTTCAGCCGTTTTACCAATTTTTATCCAGTGTTTAAAATAATCGCCCATGTTGTAGCCGCAGAACGGCAGCATGGCGAACGGGTCGCGGCGCACTTGTCCGACTTGGTCGGAAATTACCGCCGCCGTTACTTCCGAGCCGACTATCGATCCCATAAACACCCCGTGAATCCAGCTTTTGGACTGATTCACAAGCGGTATGGTTTTAGGACGCCGTCCGCCAAACAGGAAGGCGCTTATCGGCACGCCGGCGGGGTCTTCCCATTCTTTCGCTATGCACGGGCATTGCTTTGCCGGAGCGGTAAAACGGGCGTTAGGATGGGCTATCTCCTCTCCTTTGGGACTCTTGTCCGTCTTGGGGGCGGGGCGCTTAACGCCTTTCCAGTCTATAATTTCCTTGCCCGGAGCGCCGTAGCCTATCTGTTCCCACCAAATATCGCCGTCTTCCGTAAGTCCGCAGTTGGTAAATATAGTGTTTTTCTTTATGGTCTCCATGGCGTTGTGGTTCGACTCATCGTTTGTTCCGGGCGCAACGCCGAAAAAGCCCGCTTCGGGGTTGATGGCGTAAAGTCTGCCGTCTTTGCCAAACTTCATCCAAGCTATATCGTCGCCTACCGTCTCAACCTTCCACCCCGGCAATGTCGGGATAAGCATGGCAAGGTTCGTTTTTCCGCAGGCGGAAGGAAACGCGCCGGCTATGTACTTTACTTCGCCTTCCGGATTCGTGATTTTCAGGATTAGCATATGTTCGGCAAGCCAGCCTTCATCGCGGGCAAGCACGGACGCGATACGCAGAGCAAGGCATTTCTTGCCAAGAAGCGCGTTTCCGCCGTAACCGGAACCATAGGACCAAATCTCGCGGGTTTCCGGAAAATGCGATATATACTTGTCCGCCATAGGAGCGCAGGGCCATTTGCCGTTGTCAGTTTCACCCGGGGCAAGTGGCTTGCCAACCGAATGAAGGCACGGCACAAAAAAACCGTCCGCGCCAAGCACGTCAAGCACTTTAGTTCCCACACGCGCCATAATATGCATATTCGCTACAACATAGGGGCTGTCGGTAATCTCTACGCCTATTTTAGCAATATTCGAGCCAATCTGACCCATCGAAAACGGTATTACATACATCACGCGCCCTCTCATCGAACCTTTGTACAGCGCGCGCATTTTTTGCTTAAGTTCGGCGGGGTCCATCCAATTGTTTGTAGGCCCGGCGTCTTCTTTATTTTTACTTGCGATATAAGTACGATCCTCAACACGCGCGACATCGGACGGGTCGGAGCGGAACAGTACGCTGCCCGGTCTCTTGCTTTCATTAAGAACGGTGGCAAGTTTCGCGTCAACCGTTATCTTGATCATTCGATCATACTCGGCGGCGCTTCCGTCACAGATTTCAACCGAATCAGGCGTCATAAGCGTCTTGGCTTCCTCTATCCACCGTTTCAATCCGGCGTGTTTCAACTCATCAATTTTCATTCTAACTCCTTTCATAACGGGTTTAACGCCCGCTATAATTATGCAGATTATAGAAAAAACAGCGGGAATTATCAAGCCGCCGATTACGATTTCAGGTATGTTCTATAGTAGTTTACAA
>JAITDS010000179.1 GCA_031282435.1 Spirochaetaceae bacterium | reverse complement strand
CATCCCGGTGGTGGTTTGGTTCCCCGATAACAAAGGCGCCGGGTAGTTACCAATAATTTCAGGACACGACTTAATTTTTACTTGTTTAACCGCGACTTGCCGTTCACGCCATAACCTCAAGCAAACTTGTTTGACACGAAGGCTTAAATTTCTATATAATTAATTAGTTTCTTAAAATTAGTTTTCCTAAGGAGAATAATCATGGTAAAAAAGCTTAAATATGGATTTCTTGCAATTATAATAGCGGCAGTGTGTTTTGCGGGCTGCGCCAAACCACCCATTGAAGAGATGAACAACGCTATCGCGGCAGTCAGCAGGGCGGAAAATGACCCCGATGTTATTAATTACGCGGCTACCGTACTTGCCCGGGCGCGTGAAGCTCTAGCGCAGATGCAGGTTGAAGCTGACGCGAAACGCTATGATGCCGCTAAACGTTTGGCCAGCGATGCTCAGGCTCTCGCCGAAAGAGCCATAAGCGACAGCCGCGCTGCCGCCCAGCGTATACGGGGCGAAGCTGAAAACGCGATTGCCGCCATGCAAAACGCGATTACCGAAACGGAGCAGAATTTGTCTAATGCCCGCCGTTCCCGTCCGGCAGGTGTAAATATAAACCAGCTTGATCAAGACTTTGCAAACGCGCGTAGTGAGGGGGAACAAGCGATAGCCGCGCAGGCGGAAAGCCGTTACCGAGAGGCAATTGACACGAGTCAGCGCGTACGCTCCTCATTAAGCGCGATAACATCCTCGCTGTCTCAAACGGTACTATCCAACTCACGTAAGAAATAATTTCTTATTTCCCATTGGAGGCATGGAGGCTTTTACGGCTTTGCCATATGGCAGGAGTAAAATTATTCCTCGGAAACCCGCATATCCAAAATAATGGCTATGCGGTAGGTTTTCCCCTTTTCTATAGCGGCAGTCTTCATGACAGTGTAATCGCTGACCTGTATACGTATATCATGCATTCCCGGATCAACCGCAAGCGGAATATCCGTGCGGAGAATGGGCGTATTGTCTATAAAAATACGAGCATTTTCGGGCGCTTCAAAAATGACCAACGGTGTCAAGTCATGCAGCATAATTGAAAGAATCAGCGTTTTACCACGCTCTATCACGAAACGGCGCTTTTCGGCACGATAATCTGACGAAAGCAGCGTTAAATTATGCTCACCTTCTTTTATAAAAATTTCCGAACCTAGATTACCGATTGCTTGCTCGTCAATAAGAGCGGTATAACTGCCGTTAGGCAAAAATTCAGGCCGCTGGACGTTGACAATAAGAATACCTTCATCACTAAAAATAGGTTTTACGTTTAGTTGAAAGCGCATACCCTCAAGTTCTTTGCTCCAGCTTTTAACAATAGGCGTTAATCTGAAAAGCAATGGAAAACTCTCCGGTAATACAGGCGTTCTGAACAAAGTCAAATACGGCGTACCGCGTAAACCGTGGTGAGCGCGTAACGGTATTTGATAAACCGTTTGTATTTTAGGCGGTATGGGTTCAAAAAACAGTTGGGTACATTCAATATCAACGGGAAACGTCCCCGGAATTTTATCAAGATTGGAATAAAGTCCAAAAGCTACGCCGCCTTCATAAGCAAGCCATGCCTGCGGAGCGGTTAGTTCGAATTCAACGCCTCGTATAAAACGCATATCCTGTTGCAGAAATATCAACACAGAATCATTGTAAGCAAGCGAAACCGAAGCGCCGGAGGGTGTATCGCTGTCCAGCCTGATTTTATCTTTCACAAGAACGCGAAAAGTTTCCGCATAAAGCGCCGAATTCAGCAGAAATAAAAAGAATATTATACAACCACGAATATAAGTTCTTATATCACTCATTTATTCCCTGCCCCGCCTAGCAATCTGGCCGGATCCTGAGCTTTACCGTTCTGACGCAATTCAAAATGAAGATGCGGGCCTGTTGATAGACCAGTTGAACCCACACGTCCTATGATTGTACCCGCTTTTACCTGACTCCGCAAGACCGCATTTATATTTGAAAGATGGCCATACAAACTTGTCCAACCGCCGTCATGTTTAATAATAACATATTTTCCATAAATTGAATTTTCAGCGGTTTCAATGACGACGCCTTCACGTACGGCATAAACTTCAGTTCCGGCAGGAGCGGCAAGATCAAGCCCGTTATGTTGAGAGTTTCGCCCGCTTATAGGGCTTATTCTTTGCCCAAACGCGCTTGTTAATATGAATTTTTGCAGCGGAAAACGAAATAGGTCCGGGTTAAGAAAAAACGCCCGCTCATTTGAGGTAAAAGTATCGCCCGGAATAAAACGAAAACGCCGCTTCCCTTCGGGTATATTTATGGTTATAAATATACCCGCTTCGCCGCTCCTGCCGGACAATATCAACCGTTCAAGATCGCTTTCAGGGTCTTCCGGTATAAAGATTCCGGGAACTGAAGGCAGTATCAACGCGCCGTTTAGAAAACCCCGCGTGTATGACAGACGGTTCAATGTAACTATAGCGTCATAGGGGATGCTGCACCGGGCAGCCAGCTTAAAAATATCGTCTTCTTCAGTGGGAGTATACGTATACAGAGTAAGCAACCGCGCTATATTTTCACCACTCTCAATATTATGTGAACGCGCCGCTTTACGACCTATCTCAACATCATCCAGAAATTGTTTAAATGTAGTATCGCGGATATCAAGCCGTTTAATAGACGGCAACGCGGCGCTGCTTTCCTGCCCAATAGCAATACAGCAAGGAATAAAAAACTGAATAAAAATGATAACTAGCGGGATTTTTGGAATTATATGCATAAAAAAGCCGGAACTTACGCCCCGGCCATTTTTGTAACTACTTCTGCTAGACCTCTTTGATTGCTTCTGTAGGACAGGAATCAACGCAAGTGCCGCACTCGGAACACTTGTCAGGATCAATCCAACGGATACCGTCTTTTTCGGAAATAGCTTCAGACGGACAGTCGTCTTCACACGTGCCGCAATTTACGCACTCATCCGTTATTTTATAAGCCATAATATACCTCTCTAAATAAAGATTTTCCACAATAATATCATTGCTGTCAATAAAATTCAAGCAAAATTTGTACACAAGCGGGATTTAATACCCCGCCGCAAATCTAGCGTTCCATATACGCAATAAACTTATTACTCCAATAAACCACGCGGCGGGCTTTATTGCCCGCCGCGTCATTTTTGTTCTTATCGTGAGTAGCTCACAAAGTTTCCTGTTACATTAACGGTTCAAGTTTTAATACCGGATGATCTTTTTCGGTTAGGAATGCCATCAAAGTCTCAGGGTCTTCTTCCGTAATTGTTTCATCCGCGATTCTATCTGTATAGCCGTCTATACCGTACAATTCCTTCGCCGTAGCATCGAGTTTGTTACGCACAAATTCTTTTAAAGATTTAGGCATCCATACGATACGCGCCGGACCGCCTTCCGCCCGCATGAACTTCTTTGAAGATATGAACTGTTTACCGTGTCCCATGAAACCGGGCGTTTGAACCCCGCCTCCTGTGGAAGCCGCCAGTTCGGAGAAAGACATACCAACCGGCGTCTTGCCAATATGCTCGCGGTTTACTATAACAACACCGTTGGAAACAGGCTCTATACCGCAAATACATTCAAAACAACCACAAGAAGTCATAGGATCGTTCAAAATCGAATACAATGTAACCTGCTCAAGAGCGCCGTGCGAGTCGCGTTTTACAACCTCGTTTACGTCTTCCCAAATTCCAAGATTTTCGTCAATAACACGTTCTTTTGTTACCTGCTGACACGGCCCATTGGGGTCAAGCTCATTTGTCGCCTTAGCGTCCAGCCATGAAACCGCGCCGCAAAGACCCAAACGTTCAGGCGTAACGATACAAACGTGGGACGGGGAAAACGACTGGCATAGTATACAGTTGTAAAACACTTCAACACTCTCATCGGTAAGCGTTTTAAGCCGTTCATCGCGTTTTTCGTAAACCTTGTTTACCTCTTTTTTAAGCTCTTCAAGTTTAGCATATTCAGGAGTACCCGGCAAACCCGTGTAAATTTTTATCTGGCATTTATCAACGACAGCTTCATACTCACTTTTAATCTTGGCATAAAGGATTTCTCCAAAATGCTTTGCGCGGAAACCTTTTTCAAACGCGGAATTGCTTACGCGGATACGGATAAGATCGCGCTGCCCTGTATGCATAATGCCTTCCGCCGCATTGATAAAGGCGTGCATTTTACGCTCAAAGACAGGCTCAAAGTCCGTCTGCATCTTTTTCCCGGAAACTTCGGCAATGTATGACAGAGCCATCTTCTTATCAGGCGGATTACAGTCAATATCAGGTCCAAAAAGCTCAATTTTATGATCCTCAACATCTTTGGATTCAAGGGATTTAACCCACTCAAAACAAGGCATACGAGAACCGTCAATATCAACAACCATATCGTTTCTGCGAATAATTTCGCCTTCAAACGAGTTTGAGTAGTTGACGGGTATGTCGATTTTTGTGATTTTAAGTTTAATATCGCGGGCTTCCAACGAGGTTTCAATAAATTCTTTTGTATTAGGCTGAATTATGAGGCTTTTTGGAACGGCCCACATATCCTTTTTGTCGTTAGTTATAACAGGGAAGCCTTCGGCAATAGCGCCGCCCCCGCAGGCGACTACGATGTCGGCCACCGGCGCGTAAGCGTTTACAAACGCATTGATACGCTTAAACGTATAATCGTCAAGCGCGTCCCTGTCTTTGGGCTGCACCGCGCCGAAAATCATAGCCGCTCGATTTACCAGCGATATAATGTGGGCAACCTGCCAAATGTCCGGACCGACAGGAACCACGCGCACGGAAAAATTCATCGTTATATTTCTGCGGCGCGCCTGATCAATGATGCCGCCGATAAGAAACACGAAAATTGAACGGGTCTGATACCCCTTTATTATCTCTTCCGCTTCTTCATCGGAGGGAGCAGGGCCTATAATTACAACGAAACCGGGTATATCGTTGGTAACAAGCGGGACGCCCAACTCACGTACCTCGGCATCCGTCATGTGTCCCCAGTATTGACGTTCACCGTTCACGGTATAGGGGTCTTCCCCCTTTGCCATAGCATAACGACAGGCCTCAATAGTTTCCGCGGCAAGCACGGTGCCGAAACCGGATTTGAACACATCGGCAAGACGTTGATTGTGAGGCATCCATTCGCTCTTTACTTTTAGAAAAGCCCCGGCAAGCTCGCCAACCGTCTGAACTTTTTCACCCGTATAGGCCAAATAGCTTGCAAGAAAGAAAGCCGTATTTTTGATATTGAGCGGCGCGTCGTTTCCGAGCGCTTTAACCGCTTCATTGAGCGATTGTTCGGCGTGCGCCAGCATCTCATCAGCGCCGTCGAAAACTCTGTTGAATAGTAACTTCATAAGTTTACTCCATTTTTCATAAAATTATGCCCAAAAATTTCAATTTTTGGTTTGAACTTAAACCCCTGAATCAAGCGCGTCTTTGATGCGTTTAATTTCAAGTTTTGCCTTTTCACTTGTATCAAAAGGCGATACCCCCTGGCGGTCAGCTTTAATTATCTCATCATTGTAGGATATGCAACCTAAAAGCGCGTCCGGGGGAATATGCTTTTTGATAAAATCTTCGTCCTCAGCGTCACGCACTTTGTTTGCGACAACGCTCACTTTTTTTACGCCCAAATCTAACGCCAGTTTTTTTACTAAACTGTATGTCTGTACGCTTCGAGCGCCCGGTTCTATTACAACGATGAACCTGTCAACCATGCTTGCCGTTCCGCGTCCCAAATGCTCAATGCCGGCTTCCATATCCATAATGACTACTTCGTCCCGCTGAATAACCATGTGGGATATGAGACGTTTAATTACAACGTGTTCCGGACAAACACAGCCGCCGCCGCCTAGTTCAACCGTTCCCATGATGAGAAACTTTATGCCGTTTTTCTCTTTTGCGTAAACATCCGGTATATCATCGACTTTTGGGTTAATCTTAAAGAATTTTCCCAGACCGTCTCCTTCCGAACCGGTGCGTTCAGCAATAAGTTCCTTCATCTTGGATACGGGTGTTATCGCGTTCACTTCCTCGGCGCTGAATCCCAACGCAAGCCCTAAGTTTGCGTCAGGATCCACGTCAACGGCAAGGACTTTACGGCCTTCCGCCGCATACAATCGCGCCAGAACTGCCGCGAACGTAGTCTTTCCAACTCCACCCTTGCCGGTAATAGCGATTTTCATCAGTTTATATCCCTAAAGCGGTACGCTTCGCTTCGATACCTTCTATTATTGATTTGGTCAGCTCTTTTGGATCGGTGTTGATGATGAAACCAGCGCCTACAATTTTTTGGGTTCCATGCGTAATAAGGTCCCAAACCTGCTTGCTGCCCTTAACCTGCGGTTCGATGCCAAGGTATACGTCAATTCCGCTCGAAACAACATAGTTTGCTATAGAAACCGCTTTTTCGGACATCCATTCCGCGGCTATGCCGACAATAGGAAGTTTTGTTGTATCAACGCCCCAATCACGCGCTATGCCGTTCACAAGCAACAGTATACGGCTAATATCCACGCAAGCGCCCATGTGCAAAATTGGTGGTATATTTACAAGATCACAGACGCGGCGCAACCCGTCGCCGCACGCCCATTTTGCGTCATAGTTAAGAAGTCCCGCCTTTGTCGCAAGCTGCGCGGCACAGCCCGTCGCCACTATTAGTATGTCATTCTTTAAGAGTTCTTTCATTATCTCAAAATGCGAGAAGTCCGGGCGGACGCGGGGATTGTTACAACCGACTATACCGACAGCGCCCCTCAAAACGCCGGATTTTATCGCATCAACTGCGGGGCGGTAAGAGCCAAGCTCGTCCACATGACTGTTGGTAACGCCGTCAAGGTGGCTGATAATTTCTTCACACGGATAACCTACAACGGCAGGTTGTTTATTGCTGGGAATGTATACTTTACTTTGATCACGGTTCTTAAAGTTGTCGATAGCGTTCTTGACTATCTGTTTTGCCTGATCCATGGCTGTTTCCGTCTTGAATTCAACATAAATTGAGCCGGGTATACGCGCTATCGGGGAGCTTGTAACGAATTGAGTGTGAAAACAAGATGCCAAAGTCGAGAGCGCGGGGAATATACACTGCACGTCTACACACATCATTTCGACAACTCCGGTTAGAAGAACGTTTTCTTGTTGAAGGAAGTTTCCCACCATACGTACACCGTGCCGCATAGCCACTTCGTTTGCCGTACAACAGAGGCCGACAACGTTGATTCCCTTAGCGCCGACGCTCTTGGCATGGTCTTGCAGTTCTTTGAAGTCGCAGACTGTTACAACCATCTCGGAAAAGGCGGGGTCGTGTCCGTGAACAACAATATTCACCATATCTTTTTCCAGCGTACCAAGGTCGCCTTCTGTTTTACGAACAGTAGGTGTGCCAAACAGGATGTCGGTTACTTCAGTGCCTATCATGGAACCGCCCCAGCCGTTAGACAGGCTGGTGCGAAGACCTTGCCGTATCAACGCTTCCGCGTCAGCGGTGTTGCCCATGTGGGTCATGTGCAGGGAGGTCGCTATTTCGCGGTCTATGGCGCGGGGATAGATTCCTTCTTTTTCCCATATATCTTGGCGTGATTTGATGGCCCGTTTCGCAAAAATTTGATGTCCCCAAGGCTTGCCGAATTCCAACAGACCAACTTCGGCAACCTCGTGAGCTACCTCGTAAACATCGCGGTTTTCTGTTTCTACGCCATATTCCTTTGCCAGCCGTAACAATTTTGCCTCATCGCGAATCTGATAGTTTCCATCACGTTTAGTGCTATGGAGCACGTGAAGAATCTCGCGTGCATGATCCGAGTGGGAAGCCGTTCCCGCCGCAATTGTCCTTAGGTAATTTCTTCCGGCTATGGCATCCGCGTCCGCGCCGCAGATACCGCGCTTGCCTTTTGCCGTTACGCGGCAAGGCCCCATAGAACAATTCTTGCAACAAATGCCATCCTCGCCAAATTTACAATGCGGGGTTTGGGCTTTTACGCGGTCTACATAGGTTTCCGCATCAACCGCTTTCGCTCGTTCCCGAAGCTGTGCGGCAACATCTTCCATCTGTTCGATGGTAGTCATATTCTCTAGAGTTTTCAAAATCTATCTCCTTAACTTCATATCAAGAATTTATTTCCTTACTAATTATAACATACAAAGTTTGAAAGTCAAGAAATTTGTCCGTTTTGTGTGTCAATAACTAGGGAAAACAGCGCCCTTAAAGGCAGCCAATTCACGCTGGAAAAGAGCGCCCCCTTACTCCGGCGCGTGGTCGGCGAGTTCCGGCATTTTAACATCGGCGTAGAAAGAAGTTTAAATAAGCCTTTTCGTAAGCTCAGGCAGATGTGATTTTTTGCCCTTATTCAGAAACTTCGGGAATTTCACGTCGTAGCAAGCTAATTTCATTAAAGAACCGCGAATGAACCGCCTCGCGGCAAGCGTGCCTAAGGTCGAAGACCGGCGTTTGCCGCGAGGTATCTTGTAGGCGTTGAAATTATTTACGTGGTTCGATCGGGTAAGGAAATTATTTAACTGTGGAGGTTTGCGGCGCAAACCCATCCGTCTACTACTATTTTTCATTTGGCGTTGCCAACTCGAACCGCCCTAAAGGGCGGGGTATTAGACCCCACTGCGAATAAAATAATGATAAAATGAGTTTATAATATTTTGTTCCATTGTTATTTCTTTTCATATAATTCAAATTATATACAATGAAGCTAATAACATCAAGAGTTTTTTCTATAGATAATTTCCAAACTAGCGACAAATCCGGTTAACATAATATTTACAAAAATTTTAGCCCCAATTGCGCTTAACTCTGTTTTATCCGCAACTTCGCCGCGCATAGGCTTTGCGTTCATATATAATTTTTGCGCGGCTTCCGCAAGGCCGCCAAGATTAGTCCCCATGCGGTCGGCTTTGCATAATTCCCGGGCGTGGCCTATGCTTATGTATAACTTATAATACGAAGCGGTCATAACAAGACAGGCGGGGCCGCATCCGGTTTCATCAATCTGGTACTGGTATTTCATACTTTAGCGGTGAATTAATTGTTTGTTCTACTCCGTCTTTTAGTATAGTATAGTTATCAACACTGCGATAAAATAAAGGATCGCGCAAAATATCAATAGGAAATTCCATAATAGGTTTACCATTAATCTTTGTTATTAAAACACCGGGTTGAATATTGAAGTCTTTATATGCTATGCTGTCCTCTAAAATGCTGGTAACGATAATACCGGAATTATCAATCTTATAATCTATAATACCAAATTCGGGCGGCTCCTTTAAGAAACTAAAAAAACCATAATCTCGTTCTTCAAGCGGAGTATTAGATTTGTAATAAAACCCTGTTGTCTTTCCTCGTCGCAGGTCTCTATAATCAAAAAGAAAATCATAGTATTTTAAAAAAGGAAGCCCGATTAAACCAAAATCTTTATAAAAGTCATTGTTATTTCGTTTTGCTATTATCGAATTCGTCAATGCGTAAATGTCTGTATATGTTTCATCTAATATCCGCAAGGAATCCAATTTCACTAAGTGATGATTTCCTTCTTCGTTAGATGAAAAAACATTGAGGGTTTCTTCTTTATCCGTATATTGATAAAGGTTGTCAGGAAACCGCAATGATATATTCATTCCTGTATCAATCATAAAATAAAAATCTTTATTATTGTTTATTGTAACCGGAATATACAACGGTGAATTGTATTTGTTTTCAACTAAAGCTGTAGAATAATTGTAAAAGTTATTGCGATTTGTGTCATACAAATCGGATAATATTATCTTCTGTTTTGAAAATGATAATTCACACCAGTAACCCTCAAATATTCTGTTGCCTAAAAGACCGTCATAACCTTCCGCCTTTAAATCATTTATAATGTCAACTTTACTGATTATCCATGAATCGGATTTAACTTCAATATCCCCAAACCTTATTTTATTTATATTATAAATACTTAATTTGCTTAGCTTCCCTTCATATATACCATATATATAATTTCTATACCATACATTTTCTTTGCCAATATCAATATAAGATATTGTCGCGCCAGTATCGAAAATATATCTCCCTTTTTTGCCTTCGACTTCCGCCTCTATTACAATTGTGTTATTTTCTAATGAAAAAGGTATTTCGATATGTATGTTTTTATTTTGTTTTTCACATGATATGAATAATACGAGCGACATAAAGAGGAGTAAAAAAATATACCTGTAAGCATATTTATCCATAAAAACACCTTCCTTGACACGCCTAATAACACATTTCCGTACGCTAAATCTGTCATTAAGCGGTGATTTCCATTATCTAAAACCGTATGGAAACGCCTATAGCCGCGCTTACCGCTCCCTGTAAGTCCTCATTTCCCGCGAGCCAGCCCGCCGTCTTTGCCGCAACGTCACAAAAAATATAAATGTTTTTGCTTACAGAAATATCCGTCCGTAAACCAAGCAGTCCAAAGAATTCGGCCTCTCTTGTTTTAAACTGCTGGTCTTTTGGCTGTATACCTAACATGACACGCGGTGAAAGCAAAAAGTTTATGCCGGAAATATTAACAGGGTAATCAATCATTCCAGCCTCGATTGCGGGAAAATAGTTTTCATAATTTATATAATTGTGAAAAGCGAATTTAAATTTGTATTTGTTCAATTTTAGATAAAAGTCTATAAGTGAATCCGTTCCAAAACTTGTATAATAATGACGCAACGCGAAATTCCATGAGCCGCCGTTTTTGCCAAGCGGAATAGACCGTATACCGAACATCGCGGGAGATATAAAATTGATTAGCCCCGCCAAAACACGATTCTTCAAAAAAGATTGTTCTTCCTCTGTTAAATCGGAAAATTGTATGACAATATCATCCGAAGTATCACCCCACGGATGAAATAAATAGTACGTCCACATAAGCGTATCACTTGAAACGGGCTGCCTCTCTCCGTCAACATTCATCGTTAAATCGCCGCTTTGTACCGGTAAATAGGCGTAACTCCATGCCTGTAAACCGGAAATCCAGTACAGGGCTTCGTTAGGCAGATTTTGCCTGTAAAAGAAATTATTCTCTTGTAATTTTTCCACTAAAAGATACTCGCTTTCTATGCCGGCGGCCAAGATACGCGGAAATAAAGGCCAATAATCGTCGTCAAAAGGAGAATCTGGAACAGTATAAGCCCCCGCCGGAAAATCGTAACCTATATGACTGCGGACGCCGGCTTGCGTAAACATCGCGCTGTGAAATGCTTCATGAAGCCATACATAACCGGTAAAAAATAAAAATATATCACCGGCTATCAAACCTGAATTAAATACAAACCGCTTCCAATAAGCATCGGAACCCGCGTAGTCTTTGAATTGTTTCATGCCAAAATGAAAAGCGGAATATATATCGCCCGTAACGGCAAGAGCGGTTTTCATTGAGGGATGTGTAAAGCCGTCAAAAAAATTATAGCCCGGTATATTCGCCGCTTTTATTTGATACGGAATATCGAAAACCGGTAAATCAAGCTTAAGCCGGTTGCCTTCAATCGTTGACTGTGAATAAAGCTGAAACGGCATAAATATAAAACTTATAATAAAAAATAAAACTATCTTCATGGCGTCAATCCTGTTGTTATGCGCAATAGAGTTGTTCGGAAACTTCAGTTTCCGCAAGCCAAGCATGGCGGCCATGCTTGGCTTGGCCAACTTCCGCTTAAAAGACTTGGGCGACAAGCAACCGGGTTGGCGAACAAGTCTAATAATTAATAACGCATTGATACTCCTATCGCTATGCTTATGTTTTTATCAAGGGAGTCGTTCCCCGCAGCCCAGCCCGCCGTCTTCGCGGTAAGGTCACAGAAAATATAAAAATTCTTGCTTACAGAAATATCCGTCCGCAAGCCGAGCAGTCCAAATAATTCGGGAGTATCCGTCATAAAGCACTGGTCTTTTGGCTGCATACCTATCATGACACGCGGTGAAAAGAGCAGGTTTAAACCGGCAAATTTTACGGGATAATCTATTATCTCCCCTTCGATGCTAAAAAAATAATTTTCATAGTTCATATAATTGTGATAAGTGAAGATAAAGTTAAACGCATCCTTTTTTATCATAAGCTCTACGGGCGTGTCCGTTCCAAACGAAGTAAAATAATGATGTATCGTAAAGTTTCCCGAAAAACCGCTTTTGCCTAACGGTATTGACGAAAAGCCGTAAAACGCGGGAGACAGATAGTTAAGCGTAGCCAGCAGGCTTTGGTTTATCAAGTAATCTTTTTCACTGCCGCTTAACTGTGATAATTTTATATACCGGGCAATACCGTTGCCGGAAGGGTGTACCCCGCGTGCAGAATACGGTTCATCCGGTCTAAACAACTCATACACCCAGTTAATCGCGGGGTAGCCGTAGACATTTCTGGACAGTTCGCCGCCGTCATTCTTATACTTTGCGTCTATTATCGTTTTATCAATATCCT
>JAITDS010000089.1 GCA_031282435.1 Spirochaetaceae bacterium | reverse complement strand
CTTAACTTCGATAAAAGGCGCGCCGGCGGGCAAAACGCGCGTTGCGGCGCGTTTTGTCCGGCGCTTAGCTTATTCGCAGTGGGGTCTAATACCCCGCCCTTTAGGGCGGTTCGAGCTGGTAACGCCAAATAAAAAATGGTAGTAGACCCCACAGTTAAATAATTTCCTTACAGAACGAACCACGTAAATAATTTCAACCTCTACAAGATACCTCGCGGCTTGCCGCGAGGTGGTTCATTTTGGCGCAATACGTGGGGGTAAAAAGTTTCGTATAACGTTCCGAATGTATGCGGCGTTGTAGGTTTTTCAATAGAGTTGTTTGATAACCAACCGGGTTATTGAACAAGTCCAATTATTTTTTATTTGTAATTTAACATCAAACATTTTTGTAATTTTTTATATTTTTTGTTTGATTAATGCATTAATTATTCTGCGCTAATTCATTTAAAAAACAGACCTTTTACAATTAGAAATACAAGCAATAACCAAATCGTTACTACCGGTATGGTATAATACCATTTTTTAGGCTTTCCGTTTTTCCATAAGTCTTTTGCTTCTTCTTTACATTCATCCATTATTTTCTGCGGAATTAATTTTAACACTAGAAGTATTAACAATGGTAAGATTATTAAATCATCCAAATATCCCAAAACAGGTATGAAATCGGGAATTAGGTCAATTGGGGATAAAGCATATCCTATAATAATAATTATAATAATTTTTGGCAGAATTGAAATGTCGGGCCTTTTATAAACAATGGTTAATGCGGATAAATTACAGTTTAATTCCCTTGCTTTTATTTTTAAATTTTTCAGAATTGTATTTTCCATAATGATTCCATTTGTATTATATTAACCAGTTTGTTTTATTATAATTGTTCAAAAACTTCAGTTTCCGCAAGCCAAGTATTGCTTGGCCAAGTTCCGCTTGAAAGACTTGGGCGGCAAGCAACCGGGTTGGCGAACAAGTCCGCATCCGGCGCTGAAACCGGCGGACGGATTTGATTAAGCAAGCGCGGAACGCGCTTGCGGTGCGCAAGGGATAGAAGCGGAATTAAATATGACGGCGTTTTACGCCGCCATATTTAATTATAGCGGATAGCCCGGTCGCCGCGTAGCGGCGATGCGCCCAAATTCTATTTCATTTATTGAATTTAAGTATGCTTCCCGTTAGTCAATGCCCCTTTTCTTGCAAACGGCAAAGGAGTAAACTCGCCGGCGGGCTGGCGCAGGAAAAATTAGATTTCTCCTGACAAGATTGCGACTCCTCGTCCCAGTATATAACCGTATATTTGTAGCCCTGTTCGCTTAAAAACAGGCGGCGTTTTAGAGCGAAATCCTCTTCAACCGTGCGGTGCGAAACGAGGGTAAAGAAATAGGAACTGCGCTGTTTGGGGCGTAGTATGCGGCCAAGACGCTGGGCCTCTTCCTGCCGCGAACCGAAACTGCCGGAAATTTGGATGGCCATTGAAGCGTCCGGCAAATCTACCGCGAAGTTGGATACTTTTGATACTACGATGACGCGGACATCGCCCCGCTTGAACGCCCCGTATATTTTAGCCCGCCGCGTCTCGGAAGTTTTGCCCGTTATCAGCGGGGCTTGCAGGGTGTTAGCGGCTTCTTCTAACTGTTTGATGTACTGTCCTATTACAAGGATATGGTCGTTAGGATGGGTTTCAATAAGATGTTTCACAATCTCGATTTTGCGCGGATTTTCACTCGCCAGCCGGTATTTTTCACGTTTTTCAGCCGATGCGTACGGGATTTTAAGGTGTTCGGGCAGTAAAACTCGTACTTCCGCGCAGAACGCCTCGGCTATCCAGCCTTTATGCTCTAAAGTCTTCCATGGGATGTCGTAACGTTTGGGGCCTACAAGACTAAAAACCGCGTCTTCCGCGCCGTCTTCGCGTATCAGCGTCGCGGTAAGCCCTAAACGGCGCACGGCCTGAAGTTCAGCCGTTATCCGAAACACGGGCGCGGGCAGTAAATGCACTTCATCATAGATAATAAGCCCCCACGGGCGCGCGTGAAACAGATTAAAATGCGGAAACTCGCCGTTTTTCTCGGACCGCCACGTTAAAATCTGATACGTTGCGATAGTTACAGGGGCAATGGATTTAGAAAAACCGGAAAATTCGGCTATTTCTTGCCGTGTAAGCGTTGTTTTGTCTAAAAGTTCGTCGATCCATTGATGGACGGATATAACGCTGGCGGTTAAAATCAGCGTATTTGTTTTTAACGCCGCCATTAGCGCCATTCCAACCATAGTTTTACCCGCTCCGCAAGGCAGCGCGACTATTCCGTAGCCGCCGCCCGCGCAATTTGCGCCGCCGTTTTCGCTTCCCAGCACCGCTTTTGCGGCTTCCTTTTGGTAATCGCGCAGTTTGAACGGTAAGCCGGAAAGCGCCGTTCCCTCTCTAATCGAAAATTCCAGCGCTTCTCCCGCAATCAGCGGCGCGTTGTCCATTACCGGCCAGCCTAGTTTTATAAGCTCCCATTTTACCGTTCCGCGATCCTCTAATTTCAAGGAAAAACCCTTTTCCATAGGGTGTAAAATCTTTTTTAATGGCCGCGCCGCTTCAATGACGGCATATATTTCCGGGTCTGTACATTCAAGCAGCAAAGAATCACCTAAAGAATCTCCTAAAAAACCGCCGGAGGACAACAAGCGCAGTCTGCCAAAACGTTCCATAACACTGGTGAAACTTTTCAAAAGTCCTCCCGGTAGTTCATAACGGCTGAATTTTTCGAGAACGGCGTTTACCGACTCGGAAGTGTACCCCGCGCCGGCGGCGTTCCAGAGCGAGAGCGGGCTTATGCGGTATGTGTGAATATGTTCCGGCGATTTTTCCAGCTCGGCAAACGGCATAATCGCGGCGCGGGCATCATCCGCAAGCGGCGAATGTATGTCCAGCAGTACCGTGCTGTCGCTCTGCACGATTAACGGTTTAGCATCTTTGTTATCTTGAAAATCTGCGGACATTGTTTTAATAGTATTTCAAATACAGCAGTTAAGCCATAGCATATATGACTCTCGCGCTTCCGGACAAGTCGCGTTTTGTTTCAATATGCTTAAAACCGGCGGCGCTAAATATATCTGATATTTCGCTCATCTGTTCCGGCGCGGCTTCAAGAAAAACATATCCGTTTTGCGAAAGATGATTTCTTGCTCCCCCAATGATTCGCCGTATTATTTCAAGCCCGTCCCCGCCGCCGTCAAGCGCTATTGCGGGTTCATTCTGTACTTCCAACTGCAATGTTTTTATTACATCATGCGGAATATACGGCGCGTTTGATACAATTATATCAAACCTTTGATTGATATTTTCAAAAACATCGCTTTGTATAAAACAAATTTCGTTTTGTAATTTATATTTTTCCGCGTTCTTTTTTGCGACAGAAAGCGCCGCGGTCGATATATCGGAGGCGCATATTTTTATAAACGGTCTTTCGTATTTTAACGAAAGCGCCGCCGCACCGCTTCCCGTACACATATCCAAAACATCAATGTCATCTTTTGTTTTTTTAAGTTTGTCTATTCCGCAAACAGCGGCTTCAACAAGCGCCTCCGTGTCCGGACGCGGAACCAATACATTTTTATCAACATACAGTTCAAGGAAGCGAAATTCCTTGCTGTTGACAATATAGGCGGTACATTCATGGTTTGCGCGGCGGCGCAGTAGTTCTTGATACTTTTTGTAATCGTCTGCGCTTATTTGTTTTTCAGCGTTTATCAAAATCCGCGTACGGTCGGTATCTAAAACATTGGCAAGCAGTAAAGCCGCGTCAATCGTAAAACTTTCTATGCCGGAATCACGTAAAAAAGCGCTCCCGGTATTCAGCGCTTCACGCAGAGTCATCATCACCAAAAAATTATATAATTTTCAACCGGACAAGTCAAATTCGGGAATAATTGCTTGATAATCACCGGAAAGCGATGCGTATTTTATTCGCAGTGGGGTCTAATACCCTGCCAGGGCGAGCGCATATAAGTTTATAATTCCTTACAGGATAAAGAATTAGCCCATTGGGACTGTTTCATGCATGATTTTGTAATTCTTTATAGGATAATGAGATACGATTTTATATGCG
>JAITDS010000086.1 GCA_031282435.1 Spirochaetaceae bacterium | reverse complement strand
CGCATATAAAATCGTATCTCATTATCCTATAAAGAATTACAAAATCATGCATGAAACAGTCCCAATGGGCTAATTCTTTATCCTGTAAGGAATTATAAACTTATATGCGCTCGCCCTGGGGTTTATTCCCTATCTATAAACAGACGAAATCTTATCATAGAGGCCGTAAACTTAGCTGTTTGGCTGGCGGTAACAGGCTTAGTTATACAACGCCTCTTTCACGCTAAACGCGGGGCGGGGAAGTGGCCGCCGGCCCGCCGGCTGGCAGGTAAGGGTAGTCTACAGCCGCGTATGCCAAGCGCCCTTTTCTTGCTGAAGGCAAGGGGGGAAAGCGGCTGGCCGCCGGCGGACTGGCGGGGGAAGACAGCCGCGTATGCCAAGCGCCTTTTTCAAAGTGAGCGCAAAGGAGGGAAGCCACTAGTGGCCGCCCTTTTCTTGCTGAAGGCAAGGGAGGAAACCCACTGGTGGGCTGGGGGGTAGCGGAATACCGCGTAAGCCCGCTTGCGGGCGGCGCGGTATGAAGCGAGGGGGGCGCATAACGGCCGGGGCGGTTTGCGCCGCCAGTATGGAAACAGCGCCCCCCTTTATATTTTATAATATCCCGTGAGCCAACGCCCCTTTTAAAGTGAACGCAAGACAGGGAAGCCACTGGTGGCCGCCCTTTTCAAAGTGAACGCGAGGCAGGAAAGCGGCTGGCCGCGAAGATTAGGGTAATTTTACATCCTGATATGCCATTGCTTTCGAGGTCTATGCCCGCGTCATGGAGTTGCGCCCCGTGCTTTACGATAGAAAGTCCTAGTCCTGTTCCGCCGTTTTCGGTGTTTCTGCTTTTATCTACACGGTAGAAGCGTTCAAAGACCCGTTCCTGCTCTGCCAGAGGGATTCCAAATCCGTTGTCGGCAACGCATAAACGTATGGTCTTTTCGTCCTGAGTAATTGATACCGCTACTTTCCCGCCGGTGTTGTTGTATTTGATGCTGTTTTCAAGCAGATTAAATGCCATTTCCTGTAATACCTGCGGTACTCCGCTGATTACCGCGTTTTCGCCTTCCAGCGATATTTGAATGTTTTTTGAACGCGCTATGGGCGCGGCGCGTTCCACAACTCCGCTTACGAGGGAATACAAATTAACGTTTTCGCGTTCAAGTATGCCTTCGTCCAAATGTGAAAGCTGCATAATATCGTTTATCAGATTGAGAAGCCGCCGGGATTCGGCGTATATCTTAGCGCCAAAATCCGGCGCGTCATCCGGTTTCGCTAAGCCTTGCGACAGAATTTCCGCGTAACCGGAAATTACGGTGAGGGGCGTTTTTAGTTCGTGGGACACGTTGGCGGAAAATTCCCGCCGCAGACGTTCACGTTCCTCCTGCTCGGTTACGTCCAGCAGCAGTAAAACCGCTCCCTGCGTATTTCCGCCGTCCATAACGGGACTCGCCATTAGGCGAAGGCGTGAGGATTGGGCGGAAAGTAAACATTCCGCGGGGATTCCGTTCAGGACTTTTTCCAAAACAAGGCGGAACGGTTCATCCCGTCTTAAAAAAAGAACATTCTTGTTTTCCCGCGGCGCGGGACGGACTTGCAGTAGTTTTAACGCTGTTTGATTGCTGGAAAGGATATGCCCTTCCTTATCCAACAGCAGAAGGCCCTCCCGCATATTGTCCGTGATTGCCTGAAATTCAATCTGTTTTTTTCGTAGTTCCGCAATTTGACTGCCAAGCTGGTCGTTCTGCGCCTTGATGCGGGAAAGTAGCGGGCTTAGTTCGTCGTAAATATCGTTGTCTTCCGGCTTTTCCAGATTTAGCGCGTTTATGGGTTTTACTATCAGGCGGGTGATTTTGGATGCGATAATTATAGAGCAGATAAAAATTACCAGTACGATGGCCATAGTAAGCTGCAATATTCCCAGCGCCGAGTCGATGATGGTATCCATGTTTACGGATATACGAAGGATTTTGCCGTCGTTAAGCATTACTGCCCGGTAATAGGCTTGTTTTCCCTGTGTCTCAGAAAAACGGAAATTTTCTCCGGTTTTTCCCGTTAAAGCGCCCTGAACTTCCGCCCTTTCAGCGTGGTTTTCCATATTTTCCGTGTCGTACTCGTTATCGAACAGTACCGTGCCGTCCGGACTTATCAATGTGATGCGGGGCTGGCCTGTCGTGAGTCTGTTAAGGTAATTCATTCCGGCGGCTTCAATTCCGGCTCGTATAAATTCCAGTTCTGTTGCCGCCTCCCGCTTCATCCTTTGGGAAAATCCCCAGTATATCGAAAAATGAATCAACACGGCTGTTATCACAATGGAAAAGCCTGATAAAAAACTTAAAGCGATTAGGATTATCCGTTTCACGCGCCGCCGCCTATTTTGTAGCCCAGCCCGCGTACCGTTTTGATTAGCTCTCCGGCGGAGCCGAGTTTTCCCCTCAGAGTAAGGATATGGGTGTCCACGGTTCTTGTTTCTCCCATATAATCAAAGCCCCATACGCTTTTCAAAAGTTGTTCGCGGGAGAAAACGGTGTTCTCGTTTTTAAGGAGATAGACCAGCAAATCGAATTCTTTAAGGGTAAGAAAGATTTCCGTTTCACCGGATTTAACTTTGTGAGCGGGGATGTTGACGCAAATATCTTCGAGTACAAGATTTTCTTCGCCCTTTTCAGGGTGGGCGCGTCTTAACAGCGCCTTGGTCCTTGCCACAAGTTCCATCATGCTTGCGGGTTTTACCATGTAATCGTCCGCGCCGCTTTCCAAGCCTAAAACTTTGTCGTACTCGCTGCCTTTCGCGGTCAGCATTATTACCGGCAGCGAATAATTTTTTTTTGACAGGCGAATTCGCTTCAAAATAGCCAAGCCGTCCTCGCCGGGGAGCATAATATCGAGGATGATAAGGTCGGGGATTTTTTCCGTCATGGCTTGCCAGAAACTTTTTCCGCCGTCAAAACCCGCCGCTTCCAGTCCGGCGCTGTTAAGTGTATAAAGGATTAACTCGCGGACGGATTTTTCATCCTCAACAAGGTAAATCAAGACGATTCCTCCTTGCGCTCTCCCGTGATAGAGTATAGTACCCATTCGGCGATGTTTACCGCGTGATCCCCTATGCGTTCAAGGTATTTGGCTATCATCAGAATATCCAGACAATCTCCGCCCGCGTTGCTGTCCTTGCTTATGATTTCTATTAAATCCTGCTTTATTTGCCGGAACAGCGCGTCAACTTCATCGTCCATTTTTATTACGGCTTTAGCCTTGTTAAGGTCTTCCCGCACATAAGAGTCCACGCTGGCCGTCAACATCCTCATTGCCGCGTCCGCCATATCAACGGTATGCAGGCCGCTTTTTGCCGCCTCGTTGATGAAATACTTGCCGCCGTACAACGCTATGTTGGCCGCCTGATCGCCTATGCGTTCCATCTCGCGCATTATCCGTTGGGCGGCGATTATCTGGCGCAGGTCGCCCGCCACCGGCTGTTCGCGCAGCAACAGCCGGACGCATATCAACTCAATCTCCCGCTCTTTGATATCGATATCTTTTTCTAACTGCACGGCTTTTTGACGCAGTTCGTGGTTTTCGTTCAGCAGACCCTTAACCGCGCTGTCAATAGCGTCCTCGCACAACGCTCCCATGCGGATAAGTTCGGTATGCAAAACTTCAAGTTGCTTTTGATAACTTTCTCTCATCAGCCAAACCTCCCGGTAATATAATTTTCCGTGCGTTTGTCCTTAGGCATGGAAAAAAGCTCCTCTGTCGGAGCGTTCTCAATGATTTCACCTTCCAAAAAGAAGGCGGTGGTATTCGAAATACGCGCGGCTTGCTGCATGTTATGCGTAACAATGACGATAGTGTAATGTTTCTGTAATTCCAGAGCCAAATCTTCAATTTTTGAAGTGGATATCGGGTCGAGGGCGGAGGTGGGTTCATCCATAAGAAGAACTTCCGGCTCTACCGACAGCGCTCTTGCTATACACAGTCTTTGTTGTTGGCCGCCGGAAAGAGACAGCGCGCTTTTTTTTAGCCTGTCCTTGATTTCGTCCCAAAGCGCCGCCTCTTTAAGTGATTTTTCCACAATCAAATCCAGTTTGACGCGGGAATGTATGCCGTGTGTTCGAGGGCCAAAGGCTATATTGTCGTAAACGCTCATCAGAAACGGGTTCGGTTTTTGAAAAACCATGCCCACTCGTTTGCGAAGCAGGCTTACGTCTATATCGCCGTAAATATTTTCTCCGTCAAACATAACCTTTCCTTCAATCCGGCAGTCTTCCACCAAATCGTTCATACGGTTCAGAGTTTTTAGAAATGTTGATTTTCCACAACCCGAAGGTCCTATGAGGGCGGTAATTTCATTCTCTTTGATACCAAGATTGACGTTTTTAAGAGCCTGAAAAGCGCCGTAGTAAAGATTAAGCGCGCTGACTCTGATTTTTTCCATGCTGTAGAGACCTCCTTAACTCGCGCAAGCGCCTATCTATTGGACTTGTTCGCCACCCGGTTGGTTGTCGCCCAAGTCCTTGCAAAATGCGGGGCATTTTGCGTTTTCAAGCGGAAGTTGTTCGGAAACTGAAGTTTCCGAACAACTCTATTTTTTAAATTTACTCAATTTTTTGGCGAGGAAAAACGAAGCCGCGTTAATCAGCGCCGCAAGCGCAAGCAAAACCACGGCGGCGGCGTATGCTTGTTTAAGATAAAGTCCTTCGCTTGAAAGTGTGTACATGTGTACCGCCAGCGTCCTTCCCGATGAAAAAAGATTCTGCGGGATTCTTGCTACCGTGCCGGCTGTAAAAATGAGCGCAGCCGACTCGCCTATTATCCTGCCCGCCGCAAGAATTATTCCGGCAAAAATACCGGGCGCCGCCGGAGGCAGTACGACGGCAAACACCGTCCTAAGCCGCCCGGCCCCAAGTCCGAAACTTCCCTCCCTGTACGAATCCGGCACGGACATAATAGCTTCCTCCGCGGTTCGCATGATAAGCGGAAGTATCATTATTGCCAGTGTAAAACTACCTGCCAAAATCGAATATCCCCAGCGCAGTTGGATGACAAAAAGCAGCATCCCGAAAAGACCGTAAACGATGGACGGAATACCCGCCAGTGTTTCAACCGCCAGTCGCGCCAGCAAAACTATCCGGTTTCCTCTGCGGGCGTACTCCACAAGGTATATCGCGGCAAAAACCCCAAGCGGCACGGCAAGCGACAGCGACAACGCCGTCATGATTACCGTGTTGATTAAGGCCGGCATAAGCGAGGCATTCTCGCTTGTGTACACCCATGAAAAAAGTTCAGGATGTAAATTAGGTATGCCGCGGATAAGGATGGCGGCGGTAATGCCGGTAATAATGAGGCCGGTTATAACCGCCGCCGCGTAGACCAGAAATCTAAGGGAGGTCTGTATAAACGTCCTGCGTGTTTTTTGCGCTTTACGCGGCTTATGCGGCCTACGCGCTTCTGCCGTGTTGTGCGCTGTGTTATGTGCCGCCTTATGCGTAGCGTCATGCAAATTAAGCGGACTGCCCGTGTTATTCGTCATAGGGTCATCCGCCTTTTAATAAATGTAAAAATTAGATTTATCAATAGTATGAACACAAATAATGTTGCCGCCGTGGCTATAAGTGCCTCGCGGTGAAGGTCAGCGGCGTAACCCATTTCCAGCACTATGTTTGCCGTAAGGGTTCTAACTCCCTTAAAAATACTTTCCGGTATAATAGCCTGATTTCCCGCCACCATTATTACCGCCATGGTTTCTCCGATTGACCTGCCTATGCCGAGCACCACTCCGGCCATAACGCCGGGAGCGGCGGCGGGAAGCTGCGCAAAAAAAACCGCTTCCTCGTGGGACGCTCCCAAAGCTAACGCGCCCTCGTAGTATGCGTCAGGAACGGCGCGAAGCGCCGCCTCCGAAACGCTTACAATTGTCGGCAGTATCATTATACCCAACAGTAACGAAGCGCACAGTATGCTCTTGCCGTTACCCGCTCCAAGAAAACGCAGCGCCGGAACCAGAGCCATTAGTCCAAAAAAACCGTAGACAACTGAGGGTATCCCCGCCAGCAGTGTAACGGCGGGGCTCATAATTGAGCGAAGCCGCGCGGGGCAGAATCTCGCCATAAACACGGCGCAAAGCACGCCCAACGGAACTCCTGTAATAATTGCTCCGGCTGTAACGGAAAGGCTTCCCAGTATCATAGGGGCAATGCCGTACAATCCGCTGCCCGGTTTCCAGATTGTCCCCGTAAAAAAACGCGCAACTCCGATTTTTAGCACCGCCGGAACGCCGTTTACGAACAGAAACAGGCATATCAGGGCTACGCAGAGTATAGAGACGCAGGCCGCGGCAAGGAATACGGTCTTCATAAAAGGCTCAATTATTCTCCCGCCGCCCGAAAAACTACCGGAGTTCCGTTTAACGCTCATTTAAGTTCCAGCCAATCCGTTATGCCGCCCAAATAAATGTCTTTTATTTGTTCACGCGAAAGTCCGTCAAGCGGATTTTCACGATTTACGATTATGGCGATTCCGTCCGTGGCGATTACTATGTTGCTTACGCCCTTTTCAATTTCGCTCCGGCTCAAAGTTCTGGAGGCCATCCCTATATCGCAGACTCCGCTTATTACCGAATTTATTCCGGTGGAAGAATCGCTTTGCTGTATCTCCACATTAACGCCGGGGTATTTTGCTATGTACGCTTCCCGCAGTTTTTCCATTAGCGGCGTAACGGAGGAAGATCCGGCAACGACTATTTTTGTCCCCGGCGAGGCTGGCAAAGCGGCCTTTTGCGCCGTATCTACCGGAAGATAGCCGTTTTTAGCCACCACGTCTTGGGCTTCGGCGCTCAATATAAAGTTAATAAAATGTTGAGCGGCGGGGCTTACCGTGTCTCCGGTAACTATATTGAAGGGCCGCGCTATTTTGTAAGCGCCGCTTTTAACGTCCGCTGTGGTTGCGGCGGCTCCGTCAACTTTTAACGCCTTAACCGTGTTGTTCAGCGAGCCTAACGATATGTAGCCTATCGCGTTTTTGTCCCCCGCAACGGATGCCATCATCACGGCCGTGTTATTTGTAACTTCAGCCGTCTGTGTTATGGCATCGTTTTTCGCGCTGTCCAGTACGCCTACAATTTCGACAAACGCCGTCCGTGTGCCGGAACCTTCCTCACGGGAAATCACCGTAATAGGCGCTTTTTTCCCTTTCCCGCCGTCCGGCGCGCCTCCCGCAAAAACTCCGCCGCCTGCCGTAAGCATGATAAAAACGGCGCTCGCGGCACGAAAAACGCCGCTCAAGTTTTTTGATAATTTAGCATAATTTTGCATTTTGCTTCTCCTTGTACGCCCAGAATAGCAGGATAATGTCAAAATCATATAAAAAAATTGTAAAATCTTTGCAAATTCCCCACTAGTGGGTTTCCTGCCTTGCCTTCAGCAAGCAAATGGCGCTTGGCATACGCGCCTGTCTTCCCCCGCCAGCCGCTTCCCTGCCTTGCCTTCAACAAGCAAATGGCGGCCACCAGTGGCTTCCCTGTCTTGCGTTCAGCAAGAAAAGGGCTTTGACTTCCGTGCAAGTTCATTAATCCATGAAATTCGTAAACCGTAAAAGGGGGGCGCTGTTTCCGGCATTAAGGCGCAAACCGCCCCTGCCGTTACGCGCCCCCCTGTCTTCATCCCGCGCCGCCCGCAAGCGGGCTTACGCGGTATTCCGCCACCCCCCAACCCGCCAGCCGCTTCCCTGCCTTGCCTTCAGCAAGAAAAAGGCGCTTGGCATACGCTACTGTCTGCCCCCGCCAGCCGGTTGTGTCCTGAAATTATTGGTAACTATCCGGCGCCTTTGTTATCGGGAAAGCAAAGCACCGCCGGGATGGGGGCGTTGCGGGGGCCATGCCCCCGCAGAGGGGGGTAGCGGAAGACCAAACGTAGGGAGGTGTGAACGCGCCGTAGGCGCGGGCATATCGACCGGAGCGCGGGGCTGTAGCGAGTGGGGCCCCCCCCCCCCACAACAAAAAAAAAATAAAAATAGAGCCTAAAAAATGG
>JAITDS010000026.1 GCA_031282435.1 Spirochaetaceae bacterium | reverse complement strand
AAGTTTTTTTACAATCTAGTGTAGAAAACAGGTGAGGCTAATAGGGTTGTTCAACAGTTTTTGCAAGCCATGAATGGCCGCCATGCGCTAAAAACCTGTTCGATAAGCGGGCGGCGGGTAAAGCCGCTGAAGAAAACGGTGAGGGAACGAGGCTGTAACGCGGGAAGCCTTGACCATGCGTCCGTAAGCGCTGCGGCACGCGCCCCCTGTCTTAATCCCGCTTGCGCGGTATTCCGCCACCCCCAACCTCAAAAAATCTTTGCTTGACACGGCAAGGGAATTTATTTATATTTAACACTATCATAAATCAGCCTGTAGTCTAATTTGCAGGCATAAGGAAGGCTTTTATGCGTAAAATAATGTGGTTTGGCGCGGCTGTTTTAGCGGCGTTGGCGTTCATTTCCTGCTCTGAAGACGGCGGGGTAATAGGTATGCCGGGCGGCGACGACGGCACAACGGGTAGTTACACTATAACCGTTTCGGAGGCGGTGAACGGCCGTATAAGCGCGAGCCGTTCAAAGGCGTCCCCGCCGCAAGTGGTAACGATAAACGCGTATCCGGCGGATGCTTCTAAATGGGCGGGCGAGGGAGACCCGCCTGAAAATATAAGTCCCGTTGATGGGGGGGGGGGGGGAGGATAACGCCAAAATTTATCAATGGTATATACAAACCCTCAGCGTTAAACAAGGTCAAAAAAGCGTAACCTATACAAAAACAGCCGTCAATCAGTGGGAGTTCACTATGCCCGCGGCGGATGTTGTGATAAGCGCGACGTTCAGTCAAATTCCTGTAAAAAGCAATTTTCTTGCCGAGCTTGGCGTAAGCGTGCCGGCGGTAATAACTCCCCCGCTTTCAAACGAGCTAAATTATACGGCGCTAATCCCTCATATAGCGGAGGTCGCCCCGGCAGAACCGGAAAATGACAGCAACAATTGGGATAATCAAGAGATAGATGACGGATCCGCCGATATGACGTTTGCCATAATAGCCGTGCCGGAAGATCCTAGCGCCGAACTAAAAATAACGGAGTACGGAAACGAGGATGACATTACAGCCAATAGTGCCGCCATTCCGCTTGTAGAAGGCAAAAAGAAATATGTAATAACGGTGTCACGGGAGGAATTGGACGATAAAGTATACAATTTTACCGTAAGTTACGAACCCGACCTTTCGTTAAAGTCAATTACGCTTACAAGCTCCGACGCAGAGGGGTGGGAACAGCCTTTACCCGTTCATGATACGCAGACGGTAAACATCCCGTACTATTCATCTGTAACTATTGACGCGTTACCGTCTGACAATGAGGCGGCGGCAATATTATCGTTAAAAAGCGGGAGCGGGGATATCGTGGGGACTGGCGAGAATACGCTTTCGATACCAGCTAGCCCTAGCCCAACCGATACTGTAACGCTGGTCGTAGGAATTACCGTAAAAAAGACGGTGGGTGATTCTGACTACGAAAAGACGTATTTGCTGAACATAAAAAGAGCGCCGTTCGATGCGAACTACCCTACGGCGTATAGGGCGACAGGCGGCGGAATCAACGTAATTAAGAACGAGAACGGCACTTATGACGAGATACATATATTTACATCAGACGATAGTCTTGTATTCAATGAAAGTGAGAACGAGGTGGAAGCTTGGGTACTTGTGGTGGCCGGCGGCGGCGGTGGCGGCGGCGCCGCCTATCCGTCAGGCGGCGGCGGGGCGGGCGGCATGATAGAAACGTTAGATGCCACCAGCGAAGGCCATTATACTTATTCGCTTATTGGCACGCTGGCTTACAGTGTTACGGTCGGTTTAGGCGGCGAGGGTGGAAAGAGCACAAAGAAAGGAGATGTCGATTGTTATGACGGAAACGACGGCGTAAATTCCACGTTTGGGGAAGATTTTATTGCTATAGGCGGCGGCGGCGGCGCAAAACAACGCTCCTACAACACAAACAATCCCGGTCGTCAGGGCGGTTCGTCCGGAGGCGGCGCGTCAAGTCATCCTGCTCTGCCAGGGACATATCCTGTCGACAAAGCCGCTTCTTACGGCAATGCCGGCGGAGCTATTGCAACCGATTATAATTACGCTGCCGGCGGCGGCGGCGCGGGGGGCCCGGGACAAGGGGGTACCACTGATAATACGGACTGGGCCACGGGTAGGGCGCGCGGCGGAGCCGGCAGAGTGAGTAATATTACCGGGGAGGAGGTAACGTATTCAAAAGGCGGCGGCACGGCTCCGCACATTTATACTTGGCCTCCTGCCGAAGCCGGAACTCCTTATACCGGCAACGGCGGAGCCGGCGCGTGGAACGAACGCGGCGGCAAGGGAGGCAGCGGGATTGTGATTGTACGCTTTCCGGCAAAACTTCCGGCGCAGGAGGAACAGTAATCAATCGGAGTTTGCGCTTTGCGCAAACTTAGAGTTCAACGCGCTTTACCGCCATGTAAAATCAAAAACCGCGTATGCGGTTTTTGATTCGCGCAAGGGATAGAAGCGGAATTAAACTGGACGGCGTTCTACGCCGTCCAGTTTAATTGGAGCGGATAGCCCGGTTTCCAGCGCCGGAGGCGCCGGAAATGCGCCCAAATTTTGATAATCCGAAATTAAACACATTTCTCGTAAGCCAACGCCCCTTTCATGCTGAAGGCAAAGGAGGAAAGCGGCTGGCCGCCCCACTGGTGGGGGGCGGGGGAAATGGGTTATGATGAGACGGACAGATGAAAGCGCTCTGCGTATCGGATAAAATTGACCCGCTTGTTTATTCGGACTTAATAAAAGAGCGGTTCGCGGACATAGACATAGTTCTGGCTGCCGGGGACCTGCCGCTGGAATACCTTGAATTCATAGTATCAAGCCTAAACAAACCGCTGGTTTTTGTTTTTGGCAATCACCACTTAAAACAGTATTATTACTATAAGAACGCAAACCCTTTTGACGGGCTTGCCGTCATGAAAAGAAGCGTACCCGGCTTAGGGACAGTTTATGCCGGAGGCAAAGTAATAAAAGAAAACGGCGTTTTGATAGCCGGATTAGGCGGATCGATGCGGTACAATACAGGCCGGAATCAATTCACCAATTTTGAAATGAGCCTTAGAATAATCGGACTAATACCGCGCCTGCTGTTCAACCGCCTGATATACGGACGCGCCCTTGACATCCTGTTGACCCACGCGCCGCCTTATGGAATTCATGACCAGAGAGATATATGCCACAGAGGTTTTAGGTCATTCCTTTGGTTTATGAAAATTTTCAAACCCAAATACCTGATACACGGACACATACATTTATACGATTTGTCGGAAGCGCGGCAAACAGTATATCATAAAACAACAGTGATAAACGTTTATAACCATTTTGTAATAGACATGGAGATAAAATGATTGAATTAACGAAAATGCAGGCCGCTGATGATTTTTCGCGCGCTCATGTACGCGCCATGATTTCGCGGATTCAAAATTTTATGAACATTGATAAAGACAAACTGCTTTCATTTAACAATGTAAAAGAAATACTAAAACCAAAAACGGAAACATACAAAGGAATGAGGGAAGTCCCGATAAACCTGATAGTCGGGAGTGAAGGCCGCTACCTTGATTTTAACAAATTCTTTTTCCCGCGTTCCGAATACCTGCGAAAACGCTGGCAAAGAGTGGACGAGGCCCATATTACAAACATTATACTGCCGCCCGTTCAACTTTACGAAATAGGCGGAGTTTACTTTGTGCGGGACGGCAACCACCGCGTATCGGTAGCGAAAGCGCAAGGCTGCGAATATATCGACGCGGAAGTGATAAGCCTTTCCAGTGAAATACACATAGAACCATCCATGACGCAGCTTGAATTAAGAGAAGCCGTTATAAAATATGAAAAACAAATGTTTTATGAAAAGACTCATTTTGGAGAAATAACACACGATTACAATTTAGATTTCAGCAGAACCGGACGCTACGACGTAATATACCAGCACATATTAGTACACAAATACTATATGAATCAGAATCAAAGCGTTGAGATTTATTTCAGCGACGCCCTGCTGTCGTGGTATAACAACGTGTATTATCCTATAATTCATATAATAGAGGAAGAAAACATGAGCGCGGTATTTCCTAAAAGAACAGTATCGGATATGTATGTATGGCTTGTTAAATATTGGGACAACCTTAAAAGAACATACGGCGCGAATTATTCCCTGACCGCGGCGGTAAAAGATTTTTTAAATAAACACAGCAGTAAAAATAAAAAAAGGCCGCTTTTATTTGATTTTTTTTCCCGTATAATGAAGCGGGATATTCGGGGTATAAAGCGGGATAAGAGGGATGACGCGCAATCCGCGCCGGCTAAATCCGCCGCCGCCGAATCTGGCGGCCCGAATGGAGAGCCATGAAATTTTACCTTGAGCCGCTTGGCTGCGCGAAAAATCAGGTTGACGCGGAAACAATAATAGCGCATTTGGACGCGGCGGGGGCGGAGTTTGTCGAAAACCCGGACGAGGCGGCGCTTATCATTGTTAATAGCTGCGGCTTTATAGAAGAAGCCAAACGGGAAGCCATAGACACGGTAATAAGTTTTAGAAACAACTATCCCGATAAAAAAATTATTTTATCGGGATGCCTTGCCATGCGCTATGAAAAAGAGCTGAGCCGCGAACTGCGGGAAGCGGATGCCGTTTTTGGCGGCGGAAACCTTGAAAATATAGCGCCGCTTGCGTTTAGCATAATGAACGATGCCGGCGATACCCCGCGTCATGACCACCCCGAAGCCGTTGCCGAAAGCGCCGCCTCAACTCCAGCCACTGCCGCCGTCCCGGACAACCCCACATCAACTCCGGCCACTGCCGCCGTCCTGTCCGCCGCGGCGAAGCGGACAAAATTATTTTCACTGCCCGGCTCCGCGTATGTTAAAATCGCGGAAGGCTGTAACAACCGCTGTTCTTTTTGCGCGATACCGCTGATACGCGGCGGCCTCAGAAGCAGGAACGTGGAAGAAATTACGGACGAATGCCGCGCCATGCTGGAACGGGGAACGCTTGAACTGTGCCTTGTGGCGCAGGACCTTGCCTCATACGGGAAAGACAACGGCGGCACGCTGGCGGCTCTGCTTAAGTCGTTATCCACGCTGAAAGGCAGTTTTTGGGTGCGCCTGCTGTACCTGCATCCCGACCATTTCCCGTTTGAGATACTGGAAATAATCGCGGCGGACAAGCGTTTTTTGCCCTACTTTGACATACCGTTCCAGCACGCCTCGCCGTCCCTGCTCCGTACCATGAACCGGCGGGGCGGGGCGGAGGCATACTTAAAACTGATAGAACACATTCGCGCCGCGCTCCCCGAAAGCGTCATACGCTCGACATTTTTGACAGGTTTTCCCGGCGAGACCGAATCCGACTTTGACATTTTGCTTGATTTTCAAAACGCCGCCCGCATTGACTGGCTTGGCGTTTTTACTTTTTCCCGCGAAGAGGGCGTTCCGGCCTATTCGTTGAAGAGCCGCGTCCCCAAAAAAATTGCCCGCGAGCGCAAAAAACTCCTCGAAACACGGCAAACGCCTATAACGGAAGGGCGTATGGAACGTTTTACCAAGCGGCGAATGACGGCGCTCGTTGAGGAGCGGGTAGACAGCTTCTATATCGGGCGGCTTTTTTGCCACGCTCCGGAGGTTGACGGCGCCGTTGTTATTGAAGGGGCGGATGAGCTGCCGCTTGGCTCTTTTATTGACGGCGTAGTTAGCTCCCGCGCCGGCTTTGACCTTACGATGCAATTTCGCTCCGCATTTCCTACGAAAATGTAATAAACTGAACGAAAAATACATAATTGTATGTTTTCCTGAAGCGAATGAATATCGAGTTCATTTGGGCGCATCGCCGCTACGCGGCGACCGGGCTATCCGCTCCAATTAAACAGGACGGCGTTTTACGCCGTCCTGTTTAATTCCGCTTCTATCCCTTGCGCGTGAATCAAAGCGCTTTCAGCGGTTTGATTTTGCGGGGTTTGCATTTTGCAAACCCGTTTGCGAAGCGCAAACTCAACAGGTAAGTCAATGCCCCTTGTGCTGTAAGTGCGGGGCAGGCATCCCGCTGGCGGGGGCTGGGGGGTAGCGGAATACCGCCTAAGCCCGCTTGCGGGCGGCGCGGTATGCAGCGAGGGGGGCGCGTGTCGCAAGCGCTTAAGCGCTTGCTTAGGGAGTTTCGGGGGTTGAGGGGGGGGGCCAGCCTGAGCGGAAAAACAAAAAAATA
>JAITDS010000217.1 GCA_031282435.1 Spirochaetaceae bacterium | reverse complement strand
ATAGCGCAAGCGATTGTAGGGGTTGCGAAGCAAGACACGGCGCCCCCTGCGGGGGCGATGTGGCCGGAGCGCGAAAGCGCGTAGCCCCGAAAAGCGCGGTTTTCGCCTGCCGCAGGCGTGCCTGCGGCAGGCGAAAATGCGCCCAAAATTAAAAAGCGTTGATGATATGCTGTTAAAACCATGTAAAACTTTGAATTTTCCCGAAATCGGAATCGCTACGGCCCGCCGGTATGTTTCCTGCCTTACATTCAGCAGGAAAGTAACGGTATGCTTCTGATAATTTTTTAATCCGCGTAATTTGCGGCCGGTTTTTATACGCAAATTCGAGATTATAAAACGGCAAGTGGCTGACCGCCCGACTTGAAGAACGGCGGGTAGTAGAAGGAGAGGCGGTCTTGTGATAAATTAGGCTTATGACAGGGACATTTGTAAATGCCGGCGTGATTGTTGTCTGTTCCCTTGCCGGAGCTTTTTTTATACGCGGTATACCGCCGCGTTTTGAGGAAATACTAAAAAAAGCGATAGGATTAGCGATAATTTATGTCGGAATAAAAGGCGCGTTGGACAATCAGCGGACATTGCTGCTTATTATGAGCCTGGTTGCGGGCGCTATAATCGGGGAATTCATAAATATAGACAAGCTTATGGCGTGTTTCGGCGATTGGGTGGAAAAAAAGCTCTTTACACGGTCTGCGGAACCGGTACTGGCGGCAGGAATTACGGGAAAAAACTCAGGCGGCAGTTTTTCTAAATCTTTTGTATCGGCAAGCATACTATTTTGCACGGGTTCAATGGCGATTGTCGGCTCTATGCAGAGCGGTTTGCGGGGCAATCACGAAATATTATTCGCAAAGTCAATACTTGACGGCTCAATTTCCTTGATTTTTGGCGCTTCGATGGGCATAGGAACGGCTTTTTCCGCATTACCCGTGCTTATATATCAAGGCGGAATAACCCTGTTGTCCAGAGCCGTAAGCGGCTTTTTGAGCGAAGAAATTGTCCGCGAGATGTCCGCCGTAGGCAGTCTTCTTGTGGCGGCGATAGGATTTAACTTTTTGGAAATAAAAGAGATAAAGGTAGCCAACATGATTCCCGCCGTATTTATTCCATGTCTTGTAATAGGGCTGTTTGGATAACGGACTTGTCCGTCAAGCGGCTGCTGGGAGTCCTTGCAAAATACAGGGCGTTTTGCAATTTTCAGCGGAAGCCGGCCAAGCAAACAGTTTACAAACTATTTGTCAGCATTTGACAGTAAACCTTTTTATTCGCAGTGGGGTTTAATACCCCGCCGCAAACACGTTTGCGCGCTTGCGGCGGGGAGGTTCATTTTTTTAGATGCCGGTAGAGCCGGAAATTTTACCGGAAATAGGAGTTTTTATGAACAATAATGCTATTGAAAGTTTCGGACGTTTTTTTGATATAGTGAAACGGCTTCGCGCGCCGGACGGCTGTCCGTGGGATTTGGAACAGACACCGTCTTCTCTGCGCGGCAGTCTTATCGAGGAGACCTACGAATGTATCGAGGCGATTGACGAAGGGGACGCGGAACATATACGCGAAGAGTTGGGCGACGTGTTCCTTCTTGCCTGCATGATCTCGTATATGTACGAGCAGGCGGGTTCTTTTTCGGTGTCCGGCGTGCTGGATACCCTTTCGGAAAAACTGGTACGCCGTCATCCTCATGTTTTTGGAGGAGATAAGGCTAGGGACAGCGATGAAGTTCTGCGCAACTGGGCGCGTATCAAGGTGGAGCAAGAGGGCCGCAAACCCAAAGATTCCGTGCTTGATGAAGTTTCCGGTTCGCTTCCGCCGTTGGAACGCGCCTTTAAGCTGCAAAAAAAGGCGGCAAAATGCGGTTTTGACTGGACGGATGCCGAAGAAGTGTTCGCGAAACTTGATGAAGAGATTGATGAAGTAAGGGCGGCTCTGGCTGCGGACAGGGCGGATACAAACGGCGGGGGGCCGAATAGTGAAGGCGCGGATAGCGGGGAACTGGAGCAGGAGTTGGGGGATCTTTTGTTTTCGGCTGTAAACTTATGCCGTTTTTTGAAAGTAGACCCGTCCACAGCTTTGCATCGTGCCAACATAAAATTTACGCGCCGCTTTAAGTATGTAGAAACCGGAATGAAAAAAGCCGGACGGCGCATGACGGCGGAAGACGGCGGCGGTGAGATTATGGAGAATCTTTGGAACGAAGCAAAGCGCGAGGAAGCCTCCGCCAAAAGCGTTGATTAGACTTGTCCGACAACCGGTTGCTTGCCGCCCAAGTCTTTTTTAAGGGGAAATATCAAGTTTCCGCTTACGCTAAAACCGCGCTTTTGTAAGGCTTTAGCGAAGGGTTTTACGGCTAAAAACCGAAAGGCTTGCAAGTCTTCCCGAAGTTAAGCCGGCAAACAACCGTATTATCAACAAGGCTATTAATTTGACGTTTGGGCCTATGTTGACCGGCGCCGACAGGCCGCGCTTCTCTAAACGCGGCTATTCGGCAAACACGCCTATTCAACAAAAAGGCGGTAAACGGCGCTACGCGAATTGGACGCGCCGTTAGACGTTCCACCGGAGCTGGCGCCGGGCGACGACAAGGCCGCTATATCTTGCACTATGATTTCAAGCGTTACCTGCCCCCTGTTGAAAAACACTTCGCCCGCTTCCACCGCCGGCGCATAGGCGTATATTTGGGATGCCGGTACAAGGCCGTTGCGAAACAACATCAATACGCCGTCTCGCGCCGAAAATGTTTCAAACGCGAGAACGCTGGCCTCGACTCCGTTTACAGAGCAAATTATTCGCATAGGCATAAGCGGAGGGTCAGAGTCATTTAGAACTGTATCTTCCGTGTGAACAATAATTGTATACGCCCCCTGCCGTATTGTACGGGAGGCGGCAAGGTCTATCATCTGATTATCCCTGCTTTTTAATCTTACTGAACGAATCGCAGGCGGCCTTGTATCAGGGCGCACCGGAATAACGAGGGACGGATTCACCCAACGACGGTCTTTTCTGTCGAATATAGAAAGATAGAAGCCCTTAGTTTTGGTCCAGCCGGAAGTTCCCGCGGCGGCTACCGGAGTGGAGACGATAAATTGTTTTTGGGGCGGGCTTTGAAGAGCTTCGGCGCGGCTGTAAATGCTTATTAATCCGTCTCCGTGGTCCAGCGCCGTCATAAATCCAAGCGGGGACGTAAAACGTGAAGATGAGGATTTTACGCCGCGTCTAAAAATAAGTTCGCCGTTTTCTATGGTGTTAATTACGCCTTCGGCCCGGAAAGAGTCGCCCAACATGGGGTGTCCCATATCACTTTTGCCAAAATTGCTTGTCATCACGGCTCCTTCCAGCGGCCAGTCTACAGCAAATATGGCTGATACAAAAAATAAATGTGTAAATATCGCGCAAAACCATCGTTTCATAAAAGTATATTACGATGTTTTACACTAATATTAAAGCTATTTAAAAGCGCAAGGGATAGTAGCGGTATGAAAACGCTTGCGTTTTCTTAAGAGCGGATAGCCCGGTTTTTGCCTGCCGAAGGCAGGCAAAAATGCGCCCGAATTTGGTTGCCAAAAATTAAGCATATTTCTCGTTAGTAAACACCTCTTGCTTGTTGAACACGGGGCAGGAAACCCGCTGGCGGCAGCGGCTAAAGTCAACGCGAACCTGCGTTAAGCAGGTTCAGCAGACTTCGGAAGCCAAGGCCCCTGTTCACTGTAAAGGGCAAAGGAGGAAACCCGCTGGCGGGTGGCGGGTAGCGGACATTCAAGCGGCTTGTGAGGCGTTTAAAAAAAACCGATATATTTTATTGAGATGTTTATAAAACGTGTATTTTTTTGTTCTTTGCTCGTCCTTCTGCGCTTATATACCGCTTCCGGCGCTTTTGCGCTCGACTTGCCGCTTAATGAACTGTCCGACGATTCAGATTTAAGAAACGCGCTTTTTGATTCATGGTTTACCGCCACGCCGTCCGAAGTATTCGCAAGAGGAAGACGCTTGGAAACACTGCCTGACGGAGAGCGCGTAGAAGTACGGACGGAGCGGAGACCGGGGGAATTCGCCGTCATTATAGCCAGAGAACTTGGCGGCGGCTTTCCGGGCTGGGCGCAGGGTTCATGGGCAATAACCCGGAATGTAGGGAACGGACGAATTACTCGCGCACGCTTTTTCCCGCGCAGCGACCCTTACGTTTACATTCAATTCCGGCCAATGAACGAAAGTCGCTGCGTAATGGATATGGTCGTCTACGATGCCTATCTTGCCCAATCGGTGAATATGCCGGTAAATCTAGAACGCCTTCTCAGACTTCCGCTGAGGGACACTCTGTTTAAGTGGTATTATCAGGATACGCTTCGTTACTTTGAGCCGCATCCGGCGGACTATGCCAACGTCCGCTCGCTCATATCTAAAATAAGAAGTTTTTTACCCTCACTTTCCTTTGCCGATGACGGCGCGATTAACGTTGACGGAGACTATGTTTTTATTGATACTTTGCTACCGCAGACAGAAAACCCCGGTCTTAACTGTTCCGGTTTCGCAAAATGGCTTGTTGACGGCCTCTTGCGCCCGGTAACGGGCAAGCGTCTGTCCATAGAATTGCTAAAACAGCCCTACGGAACACGCGGCTCTTCATTTACCGAACCGTACGAAGCCTCCCGCGACCCTTTTTTTGGACTGGACTGGATAAGAAATCTTTCTTCGAGCATAAACAGCGTGTTAAAATCTCCGGCTTTCGGCGTTTTAGACGAAATCGAAGTAAAAGACTGCCCGTTTTCTGAAATTATACTGCGCGAAGGCGGCACAAGCCGCCTGTCATATTCTACAGGCTTTTTGCCGGATGCGGGCTTTAACGTCAGGGATCTAAAAGCTCTTTTATACACGCTGGCGATAGACGAACCGGGTACAATTTATCTTGGCGCGGTGAATGACGAGCGCCTCCCAAAACCGCGTATGCGCCAATACTTCCATGTGGCCGCCCTAGTCCCCTATTTTGACGAATACGGAACTTTTCATATTCTTCTTTTCGAAAGCGCCGCGGAAACACGTTTTAACGATTTTGTCCGCCGCTATCCCGGATGCTACGTCAACCTTGTAAAAATACCTGTAGAAAATTCATTCGATCCGTAAAACGCTTTCGGTAATGTGCTAAACTTGTTGTAACTATTCAGCGGGGAGGGGGGGGGGGGTCGGCAAATCGTATCGGCAAATTGCCCACCCCTTGTGACAGCCGTGCCAAAATGCGTGGGGTTTTGCAAAGCCAAACGCCTAAATGACTTGCCACCGGAGGTGGCCAGTCG
>JAITDS010000190.1 GCA_031282435.1 Spirochaetaceae bacterium | reverse complement strand
ATACCATTTCTACAGACCTCACGCCGCTCTCGGTTTCTTGACCCCCGCCGAATTTTCCTCTACTCTGGGCTTACACATTCACATCCCGTAACTGTCCTATTTGTTATGAGAACGGACAGTTTCTTGACCCCCGCCGAATTTTCCTCTACTCTGGGCTTACACATTCACATCCCGTAACTGTCCTATTTGTTATGAGAACGGACAATGCTTTGCGTAACGGGTAATTTTGATATACAATTTTAAGGTAAAGTTTGAGACAGTGTTTTAGGCGGTAGTATTAAACCACCGCACAAAAAACCAAAAACCGGTTTGCGAAATATAAATTCGCTTAAATTTTGTGATGAAAACTAAACTTTAAGGGAGTAAAAATGAAACCAGTTGTAAAAAGGAACGGTACGCCGTGGGATTTTTTGGACCAATACCGGGGAAAGACGTTTTCAGGAGAATGGCCAACCCTGCCTGAAATGTTTAGAATAACCGTAGACCGCTATGGTACAAGAAACTGCTTTACCATCTATGACCCGGACAGAATCAGCTTCGATTATAATGAAGCGTTGCGTAAAATTGAAAAGCTGTCCCGCGCTTTACGCAGTCGTGGTATAAAGAAGGGCGATAAAATAGCCCTTACCGGAAAAAATTCGCCGGAATGGGCTGTCGCCTATCTTGCGATACTATTTTCCAACGCGATTGTCGTGCCAATAGATTACCAGCTTAGCAATCAAGAAATAGAAAACCTAATACGCGCTTCAAAAGCCAAATTTTTGTTCGTTGACGAAGAAAAATTTGAACATTTTCATGCCAGCCAGCCTGAACCGGTATTCGAAGTATTTTCGTTGAGACACGGCATAGGCAGTTATATTTATGAAATTGACGCCTGCGAAATCAATTCAGAACCTAATCCCGAAACCAACGCTGAAACACGGAACGAGACGGTAAACGAATTCGATACCGCCGCAATACTTTTCACATCAGGGACCATGGGCAAACCGAAAGGCGTTATGCTTTCCCACCGGAATCTTGTTTCGGACTGTTATTTGGCGCAAGGCACACCGTTTGACGTGTATCATACCGATATTTTTTATGCCATTTTGCCGCTTCATCACGCCTATACCATGCTGGCCGTATTCATCGAAGCCATTTCTACCGGCGCGGAAGTAGTTTTTGGGAAAAAAATGGTTGTACAAGTGATGCTCCACGACCTAAAAGCGGCAAAAATTACAATGCTGCTTGGAGTTCCGATGCTTTTTAACAAACTGTTAGCCGGAATTCTGCGCGGTTTGCGCGATAAAGGCATCGCCGTATACGGCATAGTACGTTTTTTGATGACCATCTCAGGATTCATAAAGAAAACATTCGGAGTAAATCCGGGCAAACGCATTTTCCACGCCATACTCGACAAAGCGTCTCTTACCACATTACGCACCTGCATATCGGGAGGCGGGCCGCTCGCGCCTTCCGTATTCCGCCAATACAACCAGCTTGGTTTGGATTTTGTGCAGGGCTACGGGCTTACCGAAACATCTCCAATCATCAATTTGAATCCCATTGAACATTACAAAGAGACCAGCGTCGGCAAAGTCCTGCCCCACATTGAAGAAAAGATACTTGACCCGGACGAAAGCGGCGTAGGCGAGGTCGCTGTAAAAGGCCCCGTTGTAATGCAGGGATACTACGAAATGCCGGAAGAAACCGAAAAAAGTTTTACCCCCGATGGCTTTTTCAAAACCGGCGATCTTGGCTACCTTGACAGCGAAAATTACCTATATCTAACAGGACGCGCCAAAAACGTGATTGTTACCGAAGGCGGGAAAAATGTTTATCCGGAGGAGATAGAGAACGAGTTTCAGTTGTTTGACGAAATCGATCAAATACTGGTGCGCCCTTACGCCCATGACCCCAAAAATAAAAGCGAAGGCATAGAAGCGGTCGTATTTCCAAGCCCTGAATTTTTCAAAAACGCCGGAGCCGCCGTGAAAGAGCAGATAAAATCCCGAATCTCCGCAATCGTTTCCGAAGTGAACGCGCGTTTACTTCCGTATCAAAAGATAGAAAAAACAACCATACTGGACGACCCTATGGAAATGACGACAACAAAAAAGATTAAGCGCAAAAAATCAGACGATGAGGAATGATAGACTATCGGACTTGTTCGCCAACCACGCTTCCCGCTCCAATTTGAGTTTTGCGCTATGCGCAAAACTCAAGCCTGTTAAAAAGCGGTTTGATTTTTCGGAGTTTTGACTAAGCGGGGCGCAACCCTGTGGAATGTCCCGCTAACTTGCCGAGGCTTTAAGAATTTCTTCGTGGGCGGAAAGCTTAAGAGCGTCAAATAAACCCGCCGCATCCCCTTGCATGATAAGATCAAGTTTATACAACGTCAAATTTATACGATGGTCGGTTAGACGATTTTGCGGAAAATTATAAGTACGGATACGCTCCGAACGGTCGCCCGATCCTACTTGATTTTTTCTTGCTTCGGAACGCTCCGCTTGGGCCTTAGCCTCCTCCATCTCATAAATACGGGCGCGTAGTATACGCATAGCCTTAGCCTTATTTTTTATTTGACTTTTTTCGTCCTGACAATGCACAGTAAGTCCCGAAGGCAAATGAGTTATACGAACCGCGCTGTCCGTAGTATTTACGCACTGGCCGCCCGGACCGCCGGCCCGCATTACGTCTATGCGAAAATCATCCGGCTTAATATCGATTTCAGTTTCATCCGCTTCAGGCAACACGGCGACAGTAACAGCCGAAGTATGTATACGCCCCGATGATTCGGTTACAGGAACCCGCTGAACACGATGAACACCGGATTCATAGCGCAGATTTTCATATACATTGCTGCCGTTTATTGAAAAAACTATCTCTTTGTATCCGCCTAATTCAGTTTCATTTAAATTCATAATTTCGAATTTCCAGCCTTTAGTCTCGGCGAAACGTGAGTACATACGAAATAATTCCGCGGCAAAAAGCGCGGCCTCGTCGCCGCCGGTGCCGGCCCGTATTTCCATTATAATATTTTTGCCGTCAAGCGGATCACGCGGAATCAATAAAAATTTCTGTTTGTCCTGCGCGTCGCTCAGGCGAATTTCAAGAGCGCGAAGCTCCTCTTTTGCAAGTTCCTTAAGCTCGCCGTCTTCCTCTTGAATAAGAGCCTTAATTTCAGCCGCTTGCGCCGCGAGATTCTCTATCTCTTTTTGACTTTCGGCAATTTCAGTCAAACGGGAAAATTCTTTCATCACCTCACGATACCTGTTTTGATCTTTTATCAAAGCAGGGTCTTCTATTAACAGCTTTACCTCATCATAACGTTTCAAAAAAGAATCAAGTCTTTCGTTCACTCTGCGCCTCTGTTCGTCTTTAACTTATTAATAAAACATTCATACGCGGCGATAGTTGCCGACAGCATAACACTTTGCGCCTCACCACGACCCAGCCAATCCGCGCCCTCCATCGTATAAAGATGGCGCAACATCCCTTCCAAATCGCTTGCGCCGCAATTCACGTCAAAAGCGCACCGGCGTTCCAAACCGCGAAATTCATCATCAAAAGTTTTCCGGTATAAAACGTCCTGCCAATTACCGGTTTCTTGATCCATACCGTCAGCGATACTCGACAAACCTTTTAAAAGATGACCCGGCGACAGGAATAAGCACGCCAAGTTCCTGATTCATTAAGAATTGCCGGCGTTCCACCCAAACACCCCGGTTATCCACCGTATATTCATACCTATAATCAAGCGCCACGTCATTCGCCGTAAAACCGGCCATACGAACAAGAAATCCCCGTACGTCCCATTGTAAAGCAAGATTATTAGAACCCGGATACTTCCAGTAATATAGTTTGCCGCTGGCATAAACCGCTTCGAAAACACCTTCCACCGAATCAACCTGTGTAGTATTTCCCATATTGTCAAAATACAACAGTTTAACATTTATAACAACGGCCTCTTTTATATCGCTATCTGTTTTAGGCCCCGCCGCTGTTCTTATTCCATCCGGCCCCGGCCCATAAGCGCCGCGTTGATAGTTGTCTGCCCCATTGCCGGTATCTTTAAGCACGTACTTATAAAACACAGGTCTGCCGTTTTCGAGCCGCGTCGAGAAAACCGCAAGCGGTTTCCCGACAACGTCATACCATGTTTCGAGCGCCAAACCGTTTTGATACGTGATAGCGGCAAAAAACCAACTGTCGCCGCTTCTAATTCTAGCAAGCGAAGGTTCGCCGCCGGCATTTTCAAAAGCAAGAAATTCAATTTCAACAGTACGTTTGCCATTCATAATAAATCCGTTTATTCTTCCTCTTGAATCAAAATACGTATTAACCTGGTAAAAAACACCATCCAAAAAAATAGGAAATTCGATAAGTAAACCACGCTCATCGCGCCGCGCTGTTAAATTAATATAGCCGTTTACTAATGTTATGGCGGCAACATTACGCGCCCAGTCATCGTTCAGAATATTAAAAGCGTCCACCGGTATATTGGGCGGCCAGTCCGGCTGCCATGTAATCCGCCCGCTTTTAGCATTTTGCAACAAGACATTTATAGGAACAATAAGCCCCGCCGCGCTTGCTTCTCCGCCGTCAAATCCCACAGTGTATTTACCCTGCGCAGTCAAAACCATAACCGAAAAACCCGTCATAAGAAGGGCAAGACTAAAAAACCGTATCATAATTTCATCTTACCGTTAAAATGCAAAAACTGCAATAGCGCCATTGCGCCATAATTTTTCTAAGTGAAACTAGGCAGGCGCGTCAAAATGACCCACTTCACGGCAAGCGCGCCTAAGGCGGGGTCTAATACCATTTTTTATTTGGCGTTACCAACTCGAACCGCCCTAAAGGGCGGGGCATTAGACCCCACTGCGAATAAAAAAGTCATGAAATGTTGAAAATAACTGCTTGACTTTTATAATATACGCAAGCGATTGTAGGGGTGCCGCCGCGCAGCGGCGGGCAGCCACGGCGCCCCTCGTAGGAGGCGGCGTGGCCGGAGCGACAGCGGAGCCCCGAAAAGCGCGGTTCCCGGCGCTTTCGCGCCGGGAATGCGCCCAAATGAAAAAAAAGAAACCATAGTAAAATCCGCTTACAGTCGCGTATGCCAGCGCCCTTTTCGGACATGAAGGCACGGAGTGAAACCTGCTCCGGGTATGCTACCGCGTAGCGGACTTAAAACCCGCTGGCGGGTGGCGGGGGCGGCTTGCAAGAAAAAAAGGGCGAAGGTAAACTAACGGCTGAAAAAGAATGAGCGCCCGGTTCCGTTTATGGTTTTACAAATCAGTCAAATAATCCTCGCCTAAAAGTTCAATTTCTTTCATAACGGAAATGGTTTGTTTTATGGCGGCCGCCATATTTTTTATATGCTGTAAATCTTTGATATTAATGGGCGCCCTGTCTTTTACGCGGTTTTTAATCCATAAGTCTATGGGTTTGCGGGCGCCGATTTCAAAATTAAAAACATCCGCGGTTACGCCTTCAAAAGTTATCACGGCGTCATGTGACGCTTCATTTATCGGCGATACGGAAAGATATATTTTACTATTAGCGTATGTCAGTTTGTTTATATAAAAGTCTCCTTTTACCTCTCCTAATGAAACTTTTATTGAAGCGCCGGCTGGAATATCCTTTAGCAAATGAAGTTCAATAAGTTTTTTACCCAATGCGGCGTATCGGGTAAAGACGTCTTTGTTTTTGGTCATGGGAGCCGCGGGAAAGCCTGTTTTAAGAAATACGATATATTTTTCTCTGTATATCATGGAATGAAGGACGGCGTAAATATACGCCAGTACGTCTTCCGGCGATGGTTTCCAATTTAATGATTTTAAATAATTTTCTATAAACGACCGGGTGAAATTGGGGGTTTTGACAACTTCGCCCGGATGTTCGCCGTCAAGGTTTTCGCCGTACACATATAACGGCGCGATAAACGCGCCTCCCTGAAATGAATAATTAGTGCGGCGTTCAATAGGGTGTTGTGAAACCATAATATTGGTGTACGGTTTCGCGTCGCTGAATTGCCTAACAAAAGAAAGTCCAATGTTTTCTTTATTATCAAAGTGCTGCATAACATCATAAAAAGAATAACCGATAAAACGATGAGAAAGTTTACTTAATGAAGTGTATCTGTAATCAAAAGGCCTATAAGTTATTTTAGCCGGATTATAAAAGTTTTTTATATCTTCCATAGCGCTATCTAAAGACCAATCCCGGCTGTCAGTTACGCCATATTTATCCCATATTGTTTGTATATTGTCATTCGATAATTGGACTTGTTCGCCAACCCGGTTGGTTGTCGCCCAAGTCTTGCAAAACGCGAAGTGTTTTGCGTTTGTTTAGCGGTTGTTGTTCGGAAACTGATGTTTCCGAACAACTCTATTCTTCTTTTAATTTATCCAATTCTGATAGAGAATATTTTATGCAAAAGCTGTCCCTGCGCCCCTCTATTCCACTGCAATATTTATTCGCAGTGGGGTCTAATACCCCGCCCTTTAGGGCGGTTCGAGTTGGCAACGCCAACAAAAATGTGGTATTAGACCCCCACAGTTAAATAATTTCCTTACAGAACGAACCACGTAAATAATGTCAACGCCTGCAAGATACCTCGCGGCTTGCCGCGAGGTGGTTCATTTTATCAGCGAGCTCTTTTCGCTTTTGTTTTGGTACGTTGGTTGGCAAGTTGGGTCCGTTCCCTATAACCTTATTGAAAGTTCATGCATCATATAAAATAAGTCCTTACATTTAATACCAAACTGCTGACATATATTAGGAATTTTTACTATTTTAGAAGGATGATTGACATTCAAACCTTGATTAAAAGCTTCAAAGGTTATGACAGTGTAATTATATGCCATTGCCGCGGCAACAATCCAAGGGTCCGCTTTGTTTCCCTGCGCCCATGCATTTAAGCGCGATAGCTGAATAAAAACCGCTGGTTCTAATATAATTCATAATTTTTCCATAATTAGCAATTATTTCGGAATTCCTATAACTGATAGGCTCAAGTCCGTCAATGCTTTTTATCCATTGACCAAGCAGGTCATCCTTTACGGATATTCCATCAAACACCTTATCAAAAATAATGATATTTTTAATTACTATATGTTTGGCGATAGCATCCCAAAATTGTGAGGCGATATCAAAGGAGTAATAAAATTTGTATGGGGTTATCAGCGCATTGCTGTCAATGATAAACGCTTTATTATTTTGCTTGCTTATTCTATCCTGCTCCTGATTTTATCAACGAGAGTATCAAAGGTTTTCCGGGTGGTGTTTGTAAGTCCAAAGGCTTCCGTATAAGTGGTTTTTCCTTCCCTTATACTATTTCCGTTTTTATTCTTTATTTTTTTTGCATCAATAATTGCGCCAGAAGCGATTTTTTCATATTGTAATTGGCTGATATATTTATTATCGAATGCTCTTCTTGCGATTGTTATAACGCCACATTTGAAATATCCGGCAATATCATGGATTTTATTACTTACAGTAACAGAAGGCAGATTGTTCCACTTATTGACAAAATGGGCATTGGGAACCAACAATTCGGCAGCCGCCGCATTACAGATGGTTTCTAATGGACTGGTATTAAGTACACTACCGGAATTGTCATTGAAGAAACTATGCAATCCAAGCCAAATATGCGCTGCCTCGTGAAGCAGCGAAAACAACTTGCCGCCTTCGGTGTCATTGGTATTTATAAATATAAGCGGGGCATAATCGTCAATAAGCGTAAACGCCCTAAATTCATCTATACTTAATTTGCGATAATTGTTTTGGCCAACTACGCCATTTTGCAATATAAGTATCCCGATATTTTCAAAAAAACTACGGAACATATTAAAAGACGCGTTTTTGCCTTTGCATCGGGTATACCAATCTTCTGGAATTCCGGTAACACTCCTGATAGAAACGGCAATTTTCGCCGGATCCTTTTCATTTTTGCCGGAGCCTACAAAATCAAGTTTTTCACTGCCGGTTTCAATCAAATAATCCCGCATCCAGCCCTGAATAGAGGACATCTGATAATAGGTGTCCATCAAGTCCCTGCCGGGTATTGTTTTGGCGGCGCTCTGTATTGTCCGGTACTCCATTAAGGGGAGCGGCTCGTCAGGTGGACTTTGAAGGAAAAAGTAGCCAATGGGAATATGAATTTTATGGGACAGGGTTTCTATCTGAGCATAAGCGGGCTGTTCTTCCTCAGCTTTCCACTTGTAGAAATGAGTAAGCAATTCATCATTTACGCCTTTAAAGGAGGCAACATTGCCTATCCAGTCCAAAACGGAAGGCGCTATCCGGACTCTGATAACAGGCAATCGCTAATTCCCCCAAAATCGACAAAAATATCTATGCTTCATAGCATACCACTAGACAGACACGATTAAACTTGCGGGTTTTGGGCGCATCCCCGCGCAGGCGCGGGGTCGGGCTATCCGCTACAATACTGCCGCATGGCGCCATGCGCCGGGCGGCAGTATTCCGCTTCTATCCCTTGCGCGGCCATACTGTCATGGATATCCCTCTTTTAAGAAATACCCACATTTTAATTGCTGTCGGGATACTACCTATACCCAGTGATAAGCAGCCATTACCCGCACGGCAACTGACACCGTCTAACTCCAATCCGGAAACCGTGAAAGGACATAACAAATTACATATTGGACTTGTTCGCCAATCCGGTCTTGTCGCCCAAGTCCTTGCAAAACGCGCGGCATTTTGCGTTTTCAAGCGGAAGTTGGCCAGGCCATGCTTGGCTTGCGGACACTGAAGCTTCCGAACAACTCTATATAATGCACATCTGAACCATACCATAAAAACCGCTTTCCGCCAATAACCTGACATGACTCCTTCCCCGCAACATCCATGTTGCGGGGAAGAAGGGTAAATGGAATTTGGTCAAACATAGTGGCTTACTGAAGCTTCAGCTTCCGAATAACTCCATATTATACTTGAATTACATTCACCATATAAATCCGGTAAAGCTTTTAAATTTATGTCGAATACCACCTCATTTTCATTTTGCTAACTTTCAACGTGCGCTTCGATTACTTTCTCCCAGCCAACCGCTAAACATTGAGCGTGTAACTCCGAAGGCGTAGCGGTTTTGAGCAGAATTTCATCTTTTACCACTCTATAACCTTGCGGATTACTTCGCATTTCTATTGCTATGATTCGTTTTCCGTCTCCATCAAACGTACCGCGTTGCTGCTGCGTCCAAAACATTTTTCCTAACCCTCGCTTTTGAGCGTCTGTAGATGCGCTCCATATTCCAGAATCTTTAAGCAGGTCTCTCAAAATGAATTCATCGCCAAATGATTTTTCTTTTAGCGCATTTTTTATAGTGTTTATAAATTCGTCTTTTAACATAAAAACTCCTAAAATTATCAGAATATAAAACCTGCGGCGCAATTATTGTAATCAATTACGCCTCTTCTTGCTTTTTAACTGATTTTGGACAACAACCTTTTATGAATTTCAATAAGTAATTGTTCAATACTCGCCTCACGAAGCGAAACATCCGCTGACGAATGCACATTCGCCGGCGATTCTCCTTTTGTACCAGCGGAAGTCACAAATAGCGGTATTGTCGGTACATACTGTTGAGGGTAAACGCCTCGGTTTACAGGCATAACCCTGAACACGGCACAATTACGATAAAACACCGAGGAGTGTCCTCGTTGTTCCGCAAGAGACCAACTATTCCACAGCGGATCATTTGCCAGCAGTTGCGGAATGGAAAAATTTCCGCCTTTCCAATGAGACAATGCGGAATAGACCGCATTTTTAAAAGAGTTATTCATAAAACTCTCCTTATAGAAAATTTTGCCAGTTTCAACCGGCATCTTAATTACATCATAATGATTAAGATTTTGCAAGAGAATAACTCAAAATATTCATTTCTTATAGATATATAAGTTTCTTACGTTAACCTGTTTTATATATTCCACCGCCCCCGCCCGGATTAAGAACGTCCTTTAATCCTGAACGCAAAGCTACTCCCGCAATTTTCCTGTAAAGGGCAAGACCGCGTTTTTGACTCGCGAAGCTATGATAAAAGCATGCGGTTATCTGGTATGGTGTAGGAGTTCGGAAGGACAACTGCCGGTTGTATCCCTTGCCGGGGCAAGCAATTGACCCCGTGTCCGCGTATAACAACCGGTAGCCGCATTTGCTTCCTGGGGAGCAGTCTTAGTCGATTGCTACCCCGAATAGACGCATGGTTACTATACCGGAGTTCCGCCGAACAATCAAGTTTTCAGCAGGCGCGTATGCTGTTTATAGGAATTGACTTACAC
>JAITDS010000043.1 GCA_031282435.1 Spirochaetaceae bacterium | reverse complement strand
AGACCCGGCGGGTTTATATGGGTTAATATCATTTTTCAACTTGCCCCTGAAAAGTATTTCACGCATTAGCCGCCTCCTCCGGTTTCTCCTCGACAGGTACTAACTTCCCGCACTCGCCTGCGCGGTGAAAACGGTTTGCTAAATCAAGCAGGCCGTTACGCGCTTTGATGAAAGCGGGGTCGGCGCATTTCATACTGCAAAAATGGTACGCGATTTGAGACGCCAGGCGGATGTCAATATTCCAGCCTAAACCGCCGCAACTCAAAGGGAGGCATGAATAATCGAGGTCTGCCCCTTTGAAGGTCTGCCCCTTTAACGCCTTCCCCTCTAAGCCACAATTTATGCTCCGCAAGTACCTTTTCTAAGACGTCTTTTTCCATTGCCTTTGCCTCCTCTCGCGCTAAATAAAAAAGGCTGTAATAAACGAGGCCATCCAGCTTTCGCCGGATTAACGCCGGCCTCGTTTATTACAGCCGTAAATCACTTTGCCGGTTACGGGGCGTTAAGCCATAACCTAACCGCGGGCTAATCCTGCGGAAAACAAATACTGCGCCTTTTTCTGCGAAACGCTAATTTAAAATCCGCGCAAACCTCGTAAAATCAAACCGCTGAAAGCGGTTTGATTCGCGCAATGGGATTGTAGGGGTGCGAAGCAGCCGCGCCTGCGGCGCGGCCAAAGCCCCGAAAAGCCCGGTTCCCGGCGCGAAAGCGCCGGGAATGCGCCCAAATATGGATTATCAGATTTAAGCGTATTTCCCTTTAAGCCCGCGCCCTTTTCATGCTGACTGCGGGGCGGGAAAGCGGCTGGCGGCCTTTGTCGGCTTTACCGGCGGAGGTGAAGCGTATATGATGTAAATATGCGTAAAATCTTTGAATTTATAGATTCTTGCGAGGATTTAGCGGTTGAATTGCAGACGGAGTTGACCAAACGTCCCGCGCTTTCGCCTTCTGTGGGTGGAGAGGGTGAGCTGGATAAGTGCCTTTTCCTTGAAGATTGGCTTAGAAAACACGGGATTGACAATCTGGAAAGGTATGACGCTCCCGACCCTAACGCGAAAGGCGGGGTTAGACCTAACCTTATCGCCAGCGTTGCCGGGAAAAAAGCCGCGCCGTGTTTTTGGATAATGAGCCACCTTGATGTTGTACCCGCCGGAGAAGCCGCGTTGTGGAACACGGACCCGTGGACGGCGGTTAAAAAAGACGGGCGTATTGCCGGACGCGGAGTTGAGGACGACCAGCAGGGAATTGTTTCGTCCATACTCGCGGCGCTTGCCTTCGTTAAACTAAAAATACAGCCCGAATATACGATAAAATTGCTGTTTATCGCTGATGAGGAGTGCGGCAGCGCTTTTGGTATAGACTGGCTTTTGAAAAACAAGCGTTCACTATTTAAGGACGGCGATTTAGTTTTAGTGCCGGACGGCGGCGATCCGGCGGGGGAGACGATAGAAATAGCCGAAAAGACGCTGATTTGGCTTAAAGCGCATACGAAAGGCTCTCAGGCGCACGCCGCCCATCCTGAGCACGGGCGCAACGCCTGCCTTGCCGGAGCAGACCTTATACTTCGTCTGCGGAAGGGCTTGATGGAAAAATTCTCTGCCCGCGACAACTTGTTTGAACCGGACTATTCGACGGTGGAACCGACCAAAAAAGAGGCAAATGTTCCCAATATCAACACGATTCCGGGTGATGACGTGTTTTATGTTGATATACGCGCGTTGCCCTGCTATACGAAGCGTGAGATTTTTGACGAGGCGGAACGAATTAAACACGGCGTTGAGCGGGAATACGGCGTAGAAATCGAGCTAAGTATTGTCGAGGGGCATGAATCCCAATCGACTTCCGCCGATTCCCCCATTGTAAAGATGCTTTCCGCAGCCTGCAAGCAAGTTTTAGGTGTTAAAACGCGGCTTGTAGGGATAGGCGGGAACACGGTGGGGGCTTTTTTACGAGATGAAGGTATTGATACTGTTGTTTGGAGTACCGTTGATTGCAGTCTTCACCAGCCTAACGAGTATTGTATCATAAAAAATATATTGAGCGATGCCAAAGTAATGGCTCATATTGCGGCGCAAAAATGAAAGGCGTGTTTATAAGCGGGCCGGAAGTGGCGGAACTTAAAAACGCTTTGCTTAAGCGTTTTGTGCGTTACGCGAAGGTTTGGACTACAAGCGACCCCGATATTGAAGAAACGCCGACATCCGCCGGCCAATGGGATTTAGCCCGTCTAATAAAAACCGAGCTTTCCGCGATTGGCATAGAGTCGGAGCTTACCAGCCATTGCTATCTTGTGGCGCATATTCCTTCCAACTTGCCGCGGGACTCCGCTACCGCTGAAACTATTGGTTTTATGGCTCATCTTGATACCGCGCGCGATGTGCCGGGCAAAGATGTAAATCCTTGTATAGTAAGTAATTACGACGGGAAAAAAATAGAGTTGCATGACGGTGTAACGCTTGACCCTTTGACAGACGGCGGCCTCGCCGCCGCCGCGGGCAAGACCATTGTGCATACGGACGGGAAAACTCTGCTTGGCGCTGACGACAAGGCGGGCATCTCGGCTATTGTCTGCGCCGCCGCTTTTCTTGTTTCGCATGATGAAATAAAGCACGGTCCGCTTGAACTTATATTTACGCCTGACGAGGAAACCGGTAAAGGTTTGCCCGAATTTCCGCGTGATTTGGTAAAATCTTCCGTATGTTACACGCTGGACGGCGGCGCGGGCGGCGAGTTTGAAATTGAATGTTTTAATGCTTACGCCGTTGACGCGCGTTTTACCGGCAAGGCAATTCACCCCGGCGCGGCCCGCGGTCTGCTTGTAAACGCCGCGTTAATGGCGGCCAATTTTGCGGTTATGCTGCCGCGCTCGGAAAGTCCTGAGGCTACGGATGATTATTACGGCTTTTATTGTCTGACGGAAAGCTACGGAAATCATGAAAGCGCCTCCTTAAAAATAATAGTCCGTGATTTCACTCGTTCCGGCATTGACAGGCGTATTGCCGCGTTGAAAAGTTTTGCCGAAGCGGTGGAGGCGGCCTTTCCGGGCGGCTTCGTTAAACTTGATGTTAAGCCTTCTTACTTCAATATGAGGGAGAAAATCGAGGAGCATCCTGAAATTATTGGCAACTTGTCGGAGGCTGCAAACCGCGCCGGCGTTGATTTCCGTCTAAAGCCTATACGCGGCGGCACGGACGGGTCGCGTCTTACCGAACTCGGTATTCCTACTCCCAATATTTTTACCGGAGGCCGCAACTTCCATAGCCGCGCCGAATGGCTGCTTGTTGACGACTTGTTTTCAGCCTGCCGTGTCGTTATCGAATTGGCAGCCGCCAGCACCCCCGGCGGCTTCCCTCCCTTGCCTTCAGCATGAAAAGGCGTTAAATCCGTGTTATTCGCGATTTGAGGATATTTAAAGGGGGGCACGTTATTTCCGGTGGTGTTCTAGAATTACTGGAACGAACATACTCTTCCAAAAAACCGGACGTTTATAGCAAGGGCGGCAACGATCTTACGCGCCTGTTCTGTTTAAGCAATTCCAACAGCTTGTCAAGATTCTTATGTTCCCTCGTCCCAAACCAAAAAGCGATAACTACACCGGTTTCATGCCCAACAGCCCGCCACAGCCGGATTTGATGCCCTTTATCGTGATAATAACTCCGCATTTCATCTGTTTTGCGGACAGTGATGTTTTTACGAGGTTTCGGATACCCTTTATTCGCAGTGGGGTCTAATACCCCGCCCTTTAGGGCGGTTCGGGTTGGCAACGCCAACAAAAATGTGGTATTAGACCCCACAGTTCAATAATTTCCTTGCAGAACGAACCACGTAAATAATGTCAACGCCTACAAGATACCTCGCGGCTTGCCGCGAGGTGGTTCATTCACGTAATCTATCTGTTAGTTTTTGATTATCCCATTATACCATATCCGGGCAAGGGGTTTCTTCTTCTTTCTGTCGAACTCACGTTATAATAATAAGCCCGGAACATTACCTTTTTTCGGTTATATGCTATATATCGGCTGTTTTTAAAATTGTTGAACACAGGTTCTAATATTACGCAAAAATTACCGCAATTTTGCGCGGAAACTTTGCGGGAAATAGTGTCATGCAGTGATATCGGCAGCCGGATGCTTCAAAAAACTGCCGGACAGAATGTCTTTTATCTGTCTGTCCGGCAGTCTAAAAACGGCGTTTAGGGAACGTAAGTAACGCGGACAGCGCCATTATCGGAGTTTCCGGTCATAGTGCCGCTGCCGGTAATTGCCGGCATACTTTCATTACCGCCTAGCCGCGACAAAGCCGTATAACCTTTGGCCGTATCTACAAAACCGTTGCCGCCGCCGCCTGATGAATTGCTGTTTTGGCCGTCCGTTGTCTGAGCCAGTCCGCCTCTGTAACCTCCTCCTCCTCCGGCACCATAGTCCCCATCGTTATATTGACTGGACGGAGTTCTTCCATCCGAACCTATACCATTGTCATTCCCATGAACGGGACTGCTGTTGCTTCCACCCCAAATAGTACTGAAATTAACGCCGCCATCGATTCCAGCGTCAACAGCTTCCCCGGGTGTACCCCTCCACCTGTAACCTATACCTGCAACATCTCCACCGCTGCCATAGCCCGGAGTTAAGGTCGTATACGCATCCCCCCCCCCCCCCTCTTC
>JAITDS010000125.1 GCA_031282435.1 Spirochaetaceae bacterium | reverse complement strand
ATGGTGGTTTGGTTACCCGATAACAAAGGTGCCGGATAGTTACCAATAATTTCAGGACGCAACCAAAATATATTTGCGGTACTATAATTGCCAATGCGTTTAGTTTATGTATAGCGTTGTTCGGAAACTTCAGTTTCTGCAAGCCAAGCATGGCGGCCATGCATGGCTTGGCCAAGTTCCGCTTAAAAAACGACTTGGGCGACAAGCAACCGGGTTGGCGAACAAGTCCGTTGTCCGCTTTTAACATGGGGGATAATGGCCTTCTTGCGTAACATGAGAACCAAATATATCCAGAGGAGGTGCCCGGCGAACCACAGAGAAAACGCTCCATCGTTAGTCTTAGGGGTAAACTTATCACTTGTTTGCTATAAAAAAACGAATTTTCTTGACTCTAGCGTAAAATGTTATATAATCTTTTTCAGCGCGGTGAATGTAATGTAAAAGTTTATCCCGCGTTATTAAATCAATTTGGAGGAGTTATGAAAAAATTTTTGCTTTTTGCGACACTGCTTGCGTTTGGCGCGGTGTCGGCTTTCGCCGATATTTCATTCGGCGGCAGTCTCGTAGGTAACTGGGTGATGGTAGAAGATGAGGCTCATGGTGATAATGATGACCTTAGCACCCATTTTGTCCCATATAACGGTGGAACAAGCAACTCGGTACGCGGCAGGTTTAACGTTACGGCTGTGAACGAGGCTAATACGTTTGGCGGCTGGATGCAGTTTCGCGCTCAGGCTTCCGGCAACGCCGATTTTCGTATGCTGAACAGTGTTTGGTGGAAACCGCTTGATATGCTAAAAATTACATACGGCTATATGTGGGGAGGCGCAAACCCTATAGGCGTTGTCTTAACTGATGATGATGTTCTTGCCATGAAGTTCTACGGACGCAGCGCGAACTATATCTCGTGGGGATACGAGGTTCTTAGCGGCGCTCATGTTGAGCTAACCCCGGTGGAAAATCTTTACGTCCTAGCCTCGGTTCCGCTCGATAACAGCGGCAATCTAAACTATAACGGCTGGGATACCCCGTATGTAGCCTCTAAGGCCAGCGCGGAAGACATTTTCAAACACACAATGGCGCGGTTTGCCTATACAATGCCCGGAACAGGAACGGCGCGCCTCACAGTCGCCGGCGGAACAGGGAATGTAACGGACGCGTTGAAAGTCTCCGATCCCGCCTCCGGCGTTCCCAATCTAAGTTTAGGCACGGTAGACGCGACAGTCCTCGACTTAGGCTTTACGTTTAACGCGTTAGAAAATTGCACGCTGGACTTCGGAATCGAAATTCCGATAGCAGGAAAAAATTGGCTTACCGAAAGTGAGAATGATCCTGACATAAAAGCCCAAGTGCCTATCGCTTTGAATCTGCGCGCCAACGCTTCCGTTGACAAATTTAATTTTGCCGGCGGTTTATCGGCTAAATTTGGCGGTAACGCCGAGGTATCTTTTAGCAATAACGATGGCGGCACTGACAAGATCAAATTTGAACAGGGCTTTATATTTGGCTTAACGCTTAACCCCGCCTATGACGCCGGTGTCGCGACAGTCGGCGTTGTGGCCGAACTTGAATACAACGCGGAAGATAAATTTTCCGGTGATATGCCTTCTTACACCTATGATTCCAGAGTAAATTGGAGCATTATCCCCTACATTCAAAAAAATGTAATCACCGGAGGAACGGTTTACGCCGGTTTCCAGATAGGCTCAAATCTTGTAAAGTCGGATTCTTCACCTAGCGACAGATTTGAATGGGATTCGGGCTTCGACTGGTCAATCCCAATCGGGTTTCTTTATTACTTCTAGGCCTTAATTTACACGGGCTTTTTCCTATTAGGAAAAAGCCCTAAATGAACCACCTCGCGGCAAGCCGCGAGGTATCTTGTAAGCGTTGAAATTATTTACGTGGTTCGTTCTGTAAGGAAATTATTTAACTGTGGGGTCTAATACCATTTTTTATTTGGCTTTGCCAGCTCGAACCGCCCTAAAGGGCGGGGTATTAGACCACACTGCGAATAAAACCGGCGCTCCTCTGAAATAAGGCGTAGACTTTACGATTATTTGTTCGCCTTCAACCGGTATATAGCTTTTAAGCGGATAGGCGTTAGTCCCGATGTAATAACTGCTGCCGTATATGTAAACCGCTACACGCTGCCGCTCCGCGCGTTCTTCTCTCATATTAAAATATCCTCCAGTTTCACAACACTGATTTTCACCGTATCATTTTTTGTGTTTTTCTGAACGCCCGTAATCTTGCCTCTTATTCTGCCGATAAACCGGCGTTCTATTTCCGGTTTATCAAAGTCCGTAGTTACAAACACGCGGCTTTCCGTATTCTCCACTCCCATTATATTCCGTGTATCCGCCTTTTCGATAAAACTTTTCTTAACAACGCTTTCACGTCCCGAATTGCTTTCAACACGCCGTAAATCAATATCTACAATATCATAACAACGTAAATCAAACCACTTCCTACCGGCCAGTGATACATTCGATATTACCGGGTGCGCCTTCGAAAAGTATTTGGCAAGCAGCGCGGTTTTTTGTTCCGCGCTAGCTTTTGTATACAGCAGAGTATCAGCCGTGTATGATTTTTCAACATTATATATCATCATTATTTCTTCGCGGTTGTCTTTGTTGATAATCCTGTCGTTAGTATCGTCAAGATAATTTTGCGCGTAGCCTATGTCAATTATTGTGGCGTATTCATCCGTGTTTGTATCGTACTCGACATCAGATAATGAAATAATATCGTCCGCCTTTATAACGGTTTTAACTTCCCGCCCGTCATCGTTACGTTTCGCGGAAAACCTGTTAAAATCCGTTATAAACTGGAATGAATAATTTGAGCCGTTTTGTATCTGTTCGATAACGCCGAATATGTCCTGTTCTTTGTTCAGATAAATCCCGATAAGGGACAGCGGCGATAATTCGGAATTGAAGACCGCCGTGTTATAATATTTATCGTTAAACGGTACGCCGCCGTAATTAAGCATTATATCGTTTATGATTTTTGCCGGAGCGCAGTCGGACTCCGGCAAGCCGAAAACGCCGGTAACTGTAACATCGTATAGTTCGGGGACTTGGTAGCCTGTGAACTCCGGCATACAGTAATTCCGGTTCATCGTAAACTCCCCGTTGTTGTAATCAATAGAACGTATGTGTCCGAGCGCTTTCTGGTCTGTCCATACCTCTTTGTTGCTGCCCGAGCCGTCAGGCTGCGTCATCTTCACCATCACCTTGTCGAGGCGGATTATTTTCCGGCATACCTTGAACGTCCGGTACGCTTTAAGAGCGGGCGGCTGCTGTCCGGCGACAGGGTCTGTCTCGTAAATCTGGTACGGGTCTATGCATATCGCCGGAATGTTTACGCAGTACCCGTAAGCGTCCGGAATAACCTTTCCCAGACTGCCTGATTTCTGCGACAGTTCCGTCTTTTCGGGGTTCTGCGTATTTTGCATATACGGATATTTTTCAAGCGTGAATTTGTCCTGCGGTATCTTCTGCGACAGGCGTTCCCGCTTATCGCCGAGCGTCAATTTTACTTCGGCAAGACGCGCCGTCAAGTTTTTTATATAGTATTCGTAGAGCGGATATACGCCGCTTTCATCACGGCTGAACACTTGGCATACGTTACCAAAAAAAGAATACGCGTCATCGTAGAAACCGTCCGTGTTGTCAAGCGTAATGCTGCCGGTGTTGAATTTCATTTTTGCCGCCTCGATATTGTCCGTTGTTTCTTTGATTGCGGGGTAATAGTCAAGTCCGCCCCGGTACACGACTTTATCGCGGCGGTATGTGCCGCCTGTGGTAAGCCCGAACGCTATTGTTACTTTGAAGCCCGGCCGGAAAATCCAGGGCGGCATTATTTCAAGCGCGATAAAATAACAGATTGAACCTTCTTGATAGAAACGGCCCGGTGACAGCGCGGAAAAAGATTCCGCCTCTTCGTAGTATATGTAGTTGATTATCATTTCTTCTACTTTCACGGCGTACAGGGAAATAGAAGGTCCCTTTTTCATAAAGGGGAGCAGTTTTTTTTGATTGGAGTAAGCGGGGAAACGCCACATTCCGGCGCGGTAACAGGTGGCGTTTTTTATGATTCTGGATTTCCCGATCTTTACGTCAATCAGCATATTTTATTTAATCCCAAATATCTAATGCCGTCAACAAAGCGTTTTTTAATTCAATCAATTTTTCCGTTGACAACGCCCCTATAAAATCAGTTAGTAATACTTTTTGAATACTTATTAACTCATCACAATGTATTGAACTTTCATGTTTTAATCCTTCGTCTATTCCAACCCTGACTTGTGTTGATATGCCATTATATGTCGTGTATATTGGGGCGCAGGTTACTGTGGAGAATTTTGAATCAATGAGAATTTGCCTGCTGACGATTACAAAAACTCTATGCTTTTTTGGGTCTTGTTTTGAGCCGTGATAAACGCGGTAAAGCTCGCCCCTTTTCATTTTTTCGCCTGATAAAGAAGCGTATCCTCCGCTTCTTCATTAAGAGATGATGATGTCTTATTTATAATAGCCAAATCATTCTGAGTTCGCTGTTCTCTTTGCGATAATTCAATATACTTCCATAATGCTTTTTCAATAAAGCCGGATCTGCCGCCGGCAGAAGTTAAGGCGTTCATCCGCGCAAGTATTTCATTGGATAATGTTACAGAAGTCTTTATTTTCATAATAAAGACCATACCACTATGGTAGTATAACGTCAAGTTTTATGCTTACACGGTTATTAGGATTAGTTTTATTGCCGCGTAAGACGTGATAAAACTTCCGGATTATCTATCGCGGCGGCCAGCACGTCCGCCATAAGCCGGAGGGTAACAACCGTGCGGATGTCCTTTTTCTTTTGCACTGCCCGCAAAGCCGCGAATTCCGCAAGAGCTTCAGGCGTAGACCGGGGCGCGTCTTCGGTATAATTTATTCTCCCGCGCGTAGCTTTTCTTGCCGCTTCTATAACCTCTTTAGGTGGCTTTTGTCCAACCCTTACCGTCGATTTGATAATACCCATAATAACTCCTTCGCTCCGCTTTATCCACGGCGCGTGCTGATATAATCCGCCGCCGGACTGATTGTGTTTAGCGGTCTAGTTTTTACAGATTTCTATATCAATCAGCATTTGCGGTACTTACTCCACATGGCGGCGCGGGCTTAGTCCAAAACCCATAGAAATCAAAACTTTCAAGACTGTTTCAAATGAGGGTTTGCTTCCCTGTGAAAGTGACTTATAGAGGCTTTCTCTGCCTCGTCCGGTATTATTGGCAATTTTTGACATACCGTGAGAACGGGCAACATCTCCGATTGCGGTAATGATAATATCGGGATCACCGCTTTTGAAAATATCGTCTAGATAGGCGATTATTTGCTCTTCGGTTTCAAGGTATTCCGCCGGGTCCCATACCGTTGTCTTGACTGGTTTCATGTCATATCTCCTCAACGTTTTGCGCTATCTGTTTCGCCGCCGTTATGTCCCTGCTCTGGGTTGACTTATCTCCACCGCAAAGCAAAATAACTATTTCTTTTCCGGTATCCTTAAAGTAAACACGGTAACCGGGGCCATAATGGATACGCAGTTCAAAAACCCCGTCTCCTACCGACCTGCTGTCTCCAAAATTACCGGTTGAAATACGGCGTATACGGGCATTTATTATAGCTTGAGTTACATTATCTTTGATATTTAGTATCCAGCTTTTGAATTGCTCTGTTTCCCGTATCGTTATCATATATTCATCGTATCCTATCGGATACAAAATGTCAATAGAATTGTCCGTTCTCATAACAAATAGGACAGTTACGGGATGTGAATGTGTAAGCCCGGAGTAGAGGAAAATTCGGCGGGGGTCAAGAAACCGAGAGCGGCGTGAGGTCTGTA
>JAITDS010000255.1 GCA_031282435.1 Spirochaetaceae bacterium | reverse complement strand
TGACTTTAGTCGCCGCCACCCGCAAATCAGAAAGCTAACGCGCTGAAAGCGCGTTGAGTTGCGCAAGGGATAGAAGCGGTATGAAAACGCTACAGCGTTTTCATAATAGCGGATAGCCCGGCCCCGCCTTTGGCGGGGTGCGCCCGTCTTATTAAAAGGAGTAATTTATGGATTTGTTGGAATTGAAGGATATTTCAAAAACATACGGTCAGCTTAATGCGTTGCGAAATGTTGATTTGACGGTGAGGAAGGGGGAGTGGCTTGCGATTATGGGGCCTTCCGGTTCCGGCAAGACTACGATGATGAATATTATCGGATGTATGGATAAGCCTTCTACCGGCTCCGTGTTTTTGGACGGTGTGGATATTTCGCGTGAGAGCGCCCGCGGGCTTACGACTATACGGCGTGATAAGATTGGTTTGATTTTTCAGCAGTTTCATTTGGTAAATTATTTAACGGCTTTGGAGAATGTAATGGTTGCGCAGTTTTATCATAGTTTGCCCGATGAAAAGGAGGCGCTTGAGGCGTTGGAGCGTGTGGGGCTTGCTTCGCGCGCGCGGCATTTGCCTAGTCAGCTTTCCGGCGGCGAGCAGCAACGTGTTTGTATCGCGCGCGCTTTGATAAATTATCCTATGTTGATTCTTGCAGACGAGCCTACGGGTAATCTTGACGAGGCGAATGAAAGGATTGTAATTGATATTTTTAAAAAACTGCACGCGGAGGGAAGTACGATTATTGTTGTAACTCATGATCCTGAGGTTGCGGAAGACGCGCAGCGTACTGTTGTGCTGGAGCATGGCCGTATAGCGCGTATTATCGAATGATGTTTTTGAGCGCGGATATCGCAGGGTAGGGGAGGGGGGGGGGGGGGGCCGCTATGCCGGAAATAGCGCCCTCTTTTAGAGTCCGCTAATTATGCGAATATTCGCGAATGACACGAATGTCAAGGCCTTTTTGTTGTAAAGGGTTTTGGCAGGGAAATGGCTGCCGCTTGGCGGGGGCTGGAAAAATATATTGTAAATGGAGTTTTGTATGAATAATTTATCTTTGTTTGCTTGTTTGGTTTTAGTTGTATCATTTTTGTTTGCCGGATGCGGCGGAAATAAGGTATTAAAGGACGGGGTTTATACGGGTCTAAGCGGCGCGGACGACAGGGGCGCTTGGGGCGAGGTGGTTATTACTGTTGAAGGCGGGCGTGTCGCGGGCTGTGAATTTGTTACGCTGCAAAAGGATGGTTCTGCTAAAGACGGGGATTATGGAAAAATAAACGGCGTTATTTCTAATCAGGATTTTTACAATAAGGCTCAGTTTGCTGTCAACGCCGCGTCCCAATACGCCCGGACTTTTGAGGAAACCGGCGACCTAAAATCTGTGGATGCCGTAAGCGGCGCGACTATCGCTTATAATCAGTTTACAGAAGCAGTGGAAGCGGCTCTCGAAAAGGCGAGGAAATAGCGGCAACGCTCTCTTATCTAAATCTCATCATTGTTGTAAAATAGGCATAGTATTTTTCGTGATAAGCGCGCGCTTACAGATTTAGATAAGGAGTTTTTATGAAAAAGAAGATTTTATTATGCGCTATGATGCTGTCCGGCGTTTTGATTATAGCGCAGGCGCAGGATGCTTCCGCGGGCAGCGATCAGGTTAATACTGGTGTTGAACCGGACGGCCAGACTAAAAAAATTCTTGAGGCTGCTAGGGAAGAAATTCTTGTTTATTTTAGGAGATACGAGCCTACGGCTCAAATAATAGGTAATACTGTATCTGCCGACGCTAAATACGGGCGGTATCCGGTTCATATTACTGTTACGGCGCATGACGATACTTTTGACATTTCTATTGTTTCAGATGTCAAAGATTCGTATATCGGAAAATGGAAGGCGAATCTTATAAAAAATATTCGTAACAGGTTGCAATAGCGGAATGAAAGAAGGCATAAGCGCCGTTGAAGCTAAATTTGAGGCGCAAAAGATAGCGTTTGCGCCGCTTGTTTTCCAAGCGGCGCGGGCGCTTTTAGAGCTTGGTATTCTGCGGGTGGTGTCTGAAAGCGGTGTTGACGGTATTACTCGAAAAGAAATAGCTGAGAAAACCGGTGTTTCGGAATACGGCGCGGCGGTTCTTTCTGAAATAGGGCTTGGTATTGGCGCGTTTAATTTTTCTAATGAGCGTTTTACGCTGGGAAAAACAGGCTGGTTTTTGCTTGAAGATGACATGACGAGGGTTAATTTCAATTTTGTCCGCGATGTCTGTTATAACGGGGCGGATTTTCTTACTGAATCGGTTCGTACCGGTAAACCGCGCGGCCTAAGTGTATTCGGCGAAAATTGGCGTACTATATATGAAGCGTTAAGTTCGCTGCCTGAACAAGCGCAAAAAAGCTGGTTTGATTTTGATCATTTTTATTCGGATATTGCTTTTTCGGATTCGCTGCCTATAGTTTTTGCCCCGTATTCCCAAGATACGGGCGCGCAAAAGCCGGTTCATATTCTTGATATTGGCGGTAATACGGCAAAATGGGCTATCGCCTGCTGCAAGTATAACAGCGGCGCTCGTGTTACGATTATTGATATTCCCGTTCAGTTTGCAGCCGCCAAAAAAAATATCGCCGCCGCCGGTTACGAAAATCGTATTTCGTTTTTTGCCTGTAACGTGCTTGACGAGACGCCTTTTCCGCGTCAGGAAGCCGGTATCGTGTGGATGAGTCAATTTCTTGATTGTTTTTCTTTGGATCAGATAACGTTTATACTAAAAAAAATAGCCGCCGCCGTTACGCCGGAAACGGATGTATTTGTTCTTGAACCTTTTTGGGATAAGCAAAAATTCCCGGCCGCTTCGTTCAGTTTACAGGCGGCATCTCTTTATTTTACTTGTATGGCAAACGGCAATAGTAAGATGTACCGTTGCGCCGAATTGACCGGGGCGGTAGAAAAAGCCGGTTTTGTCTTAAAAACTGCCCACCATAATATAGGCTCAAATGATTATTCATTGATGCTGTTTAAGAAATTATGAGTGAGGATTGTTTAAATTCTTTATATATAAAAAAATTCAGCGCTTGGGCTCCGGCGCTTGAAACCGATGAAGACTGGAAACAGTGGGCGCTTGGAAAACGATGTATAGAATGTTCAACCCGGTCGCCGGCTCTTGAATTTACCGCCCCGTTATTTCGCAGGCGTTTGAGTCAGTTGTCGCGGATGACTATACAAGTTATTCATGATTGTATGCCGTTTTCAGATAATGCAAAAACTATTTTTTTTTCATATTGGGGTGAAATTAACGCCCAGTTTAAAATTAATAAAATGGTTATTACTGAAAATAATGTAATGCCCGCGCCGTTTTCACTTTCTGTTTTTAACGCCGCTCCGGCGCTTGCTTCGATAGCGCTGGGTTTAAGGGCCGGTTATACTACCGTCTATCCGCCTGTAAATGTTCCCCAAAATGTTTCGTTTAACACCGGTTTACAAACGGCGGCGGCGGCGCTTATCGCGGGAGGCGCGGGCGAGGTGTTATTTGTATACGCGGACGAGCTTTTTCCGTCTGAGTACGGCGCGCTTGCCGCAAAAATAGTGAATGAACCTTTTGCGTTTGCCGTTTTATTTTCAGATAAACCGGTTTCGGATAAACCTGAAAAAAACAGCGTCCCGTTATCTAAAATTAGTAAAGCTTCGGCGAGGGATTTTATAGCCTCGCTTTATTCGCAGTGGGGTTTAATACCCCGCCGCTTGCGGCGGTTCGAGTCAGGTTTGGCAAACAAAAAAATGGTAGTAAACCCCGCAATTGATAAATTTCCTTACAGAACGAACCTCGTAG
>JAITDS010000251.1 GCA_031282435.1 Spirochaetaceae bacterium | reverse complement strand
GTGACAGGCGCCAAATTCCCGGCGGGGGGCGAATGGCCCTCCGCCGGGAGTCTTTTGGGGATAAGTTTTACCGCGGGAAAAGCGCCCGGCGCTGCCTGACGGAAGGAACGCCCGCAGGGGCGTTTATAGATGCCGGCGGGCGTTATACGCAAAGCCAATCCGCTTTGCGGGTTGGCATATCTTAGGAGGGTAAAAATGAAAGAGAAAAGAGTTGAAATTGAAAGATTTATGAAAATTGAAATTTCACATCGGTATAGGGAAAAAGGCTTTTTGGCGCTGGTTTTTATAATGTTTCTTTCTCTCGCTTTTGTAAGTTGTGACGTGCTTTGGAACATTGAAGAAGAACAAATACCCTGGTGTGAAATTAAGATAGAAAATAAGAGTTCTTTTCCAATAGTCTTTATCGAAATTAGAGAAACGCAAAAAAATGCGGGGACATTGTTAATACAAGATTCCACAGAACTTGCCGCAGGCACGTCAAGAAGTTATACCTTTATACCGGAAGAAACCAATACACCGCAAAACGCTCGTATTGGTTTATCTGTAACTGTCGCTGGAAATGGCAGTCAACAGACAATGGAAAAAGAGATATATGGATCTGAAAAAAGCGGACATATATTCATATATTCGATAAATGATTACCATGTACGTTTGTTGACAAATTTAACTCTTATTGACAGGAGCGTTTTATGAAAAAGCCGGTAATATTTGGCATTTTAATTATAATGCTATGTGGAAATGTTTCTTTTGTCAACGGCTTGGAAACCATAGTTTATCAATGGGGTATTTGGAGCGCTTACGGGAAAGCGCTTGATAACTATGCCAGCTTCGAGCAAATTGCCGATGGGCATAATGATTCATCCATAGGTGTATTTTATAAAGGGGGACCCGTTTTTAGCGGTATAATACCCTGGGGGATTATACCCCGACTGGATTTTTCAACAGGCGTTCATATAATGTCGCTGAATCTTAACATCGAATTGTTTTTTCCAAGTTTTCTGGAAGATCAGTCTATCGGGCTGGAATTTGGCGGAGGCTATGGAATTGAAATGATACACTATTTAAAACCTCTTAGGCTTTCGGACGATGATTATGTCTATAACTACGATGGCTTTGGCGTTTTTTCTCCCTATTTGCATATAGGCACGATTCTATATTTTGGACCGGAATTTGGCTCTTTCAGCATTTCTTTATTCGGCGACTATTATCTTGATAAAGGTGGTTTTCTGACAGAGAGTGGCAAAGAATTCGATGGTCTTGGTTCCGGCTTTAGGATTGGTCTATCAATAGGAACAAAATATGGAGGCGGGAGCGGGATGACGGTAATAGACCATGGTAACGGAATCTTTTCGAGAAGACACAGCTATTAATAAAACATTAGCGGTTTACCATCCGCATAAAGGTGTCATCTTTTCGGTAACGCAGTGAACGCAAGGGCGCCAGGCGCCAAATTGGCAAACGGATATGCGGTACGCGCATTGTTGCGTACAAACGCGGGACAGGTTCCGTATACATGACCGTTGGTCGTGGGAACCGCCGCGGAAGAACGGGAGTGTATACGACAGGATTCGTATACAAGTGGTTATACGCAATATAGCCAAAACTATTTAGAGTCTGTCCATAATGTAGACACATTATGGACAGACTTCCTTGAAAACCGCATTTTCACAGCCTTTAGGCGAGAAAATGCAAGGTCTGTCCGCAAAGTAACCGACTTTGTGGACAGACACTATTTATATCCGGAGGATGATGCATTATGAACAGCAAAACAGGGCATAACAAAAGGGACTTTTTTCTATGCTGCCTATTCATGGTAAGCATGATTAACCTGGGGAGCTGCGTTACAATGGAAATGCTGGGAATTATAAAAATAGGGGAGGTCTATGATGAGACTGTCCCGGACGAACAATTGTGCAAGCTTGTTATCGGGTCAGATACACTTGGAGAATTAACGGTAACAAGCATGGACGGGGTTAAGGTTTCGTGGGCTAACACGAAATGGCTTGCGAAACAGATATTTATTCCCGCCGGTCAACATCATTTTACTTTTTCGTTTAAGTATAGCAGTCCTTCGGGCGGCCGTTTTGATGATACTTTACAGTTTGAGCAGCCGGCGCATTTAAGCCCGGGTGTTATATATCAGGTTGATGCATATACAAATGAAGAGGGTCAATTTGTCAGAGCGCGTATTTCCATTAGTAAACGGGGAACTTTTAGGATTAAAAAACCGGCGAGCGAGTCCGGCAACGGGTAACGCGGAAGCGTTATGCGCGTTTTCGCGCTAAATGAATAGTGAAAAATTAACAGTGAATAATGGGGCGTCTTCGCATTATTCACGGTAAACGCAGAGGTATCCGGCGCCCTTTTTACGCGGATGGTTGTTCGGGGGCGGGCGCGTCCCGGGCTGGTTAACGTGTAATTTGCGCCGTTTGCGCGGCGTGAAGAATCGCCCGTATGGGCGTTTATATATGCCGGCGGGCTTTAAACGCAAATCATTTTGTCATAGGAGGCAAAAATGAAAAAGAAACTGTGGTTTGTTGGAATTA